>NZ_JARJBD010000010.1:0-176836 GCF_029269925.1 Rhodococcus sp. T2V | reverse complement strand
ACTCCGCTCCCCACGCTGACTGCCAGGTGTCTCACGACCATGCTGACAGCCAGCGTGCAACAACCAAAAAGGCGCACGGGGAGGGTTATCCACAACTTCGCGGTTATCCACAGGCAGAGTGGATAACCGCGTTTTTGTCGGCATCGGAGTCGGACGCGCATCGCACGATGCGCCGTATGACCGACATCGATCTCCACGACTTTCAACGCCTCGTCGACACCCAGTTCGGGCTCGTCACGCAGTCCCAACTCGAACCCTTCGGCTTCACGCGCGGCCGGGTTCGGCATCTTCTGGACTCGGGGCAGTGGCGCCGTGTCCTCCAGGGCGTCTATGCCGTCACCAACGGCCCGCTGACCCGGGAGATGATCCTGTCGGCGGCACTGCTCTACGGTGGCGGCCATTCGATGCTCAGCCACATCACCGCCGCGGAGGAATGGGGGATGGTTCCCGTCCGCGACGGCGAACCGATACACATCACGGTGCCGTACGGGAAGTCGTCGCGGTGCCAGAGCGCAACCGGCATGCGTCGGTCGCGTAAGCCGGGCAATCCGATCGCATTGTCCTCGCCTTTGCATCCCGGTGTCGTCGTGCACCGGTCGCGGGCGCACGACTACATTGCCGTCGACACGGACCAGCCTCGGACGGCAAGGGCGGATACGGTGTTGGATGTGGCGATCGCCGAGCCCACGGCACGGGACGCTTACACCCGGCTCGTCGCGCTCGTGACCGATGCCCGGATCCCTCTGCGCGACATTCGACGACGTATGGAGGAGCGGCGGCCGCGCCGCTACCGCAAGGCGCTCACGGACGCGGTACGACTGCTCGCCGACGGAGTGCAGTCGGTGCTCGAGTACCGCTATGCCACCGACGTCGAGGACGCGCACGGGCTCCCACGGGCGCGGCGGCAGTCACCCGTGGTCGTGGACGGCCGCACCCTATTCGAGGACTGCGACTACTCCGATCACGGTGTGCCGCTCATCGTGCGACTCGACGGTCGCCGCGCGCACGCGATGGCGGAGGTGGCGTTCCGGGACCGCCGACGCGACAACGCGGCGGAACTGCAGGGGAAGCCGCGACTCATCTACGGGTTCGACGAGGTGACGAAAAATCCGTGCGTCGTGGCCCAGGAAGTGGAGACCGTGCTGGTGCGGGAGGGATGGAGCAGGCCCGGCGACAACCCCTGCCGGGCCTGTGAGTGGTCAAGGAGTGCAGAGACTCCTTAACCACTCACGGGCGCGGAGCGCCTACTTCCACCACGGGCGCAGGGGGACGTGCGCCTCTCCCTTCGGCCCGAGCTTGACGGCGAGGACCTGGTGCAGCTGAACGACGTTGCGTTCGAAGCCGAGTCGCGACCCGGCCATGTAGAGGCCCCACACGCGGGCGGTGCCTTCCCCGACCTCTTCGACGCAGGCGTCCCAATTGTCGACCAGGTTCTGGCACCATCCGGCGAGGGTGAGTGCGTAGTGTTCGCGCAGGTTCTCCTCGTGCCGCACCTCGAGTCCGACATTCTGGATCTCGGAGATGATGCGTCCGGAGCCGGTGAGTTCGCCGTCGGGGAACACGTACCGGTCGATGAATCCGCCTGCGCGGGCCTGACTCTGGTTGTCGGGCCGGGTGATGCAGTGGTTCAGCAGCCGGCCGCCTTCGCGGAGTTTGCTCTGCAGCAGTCCGAAGTACGACGGGTAGTTGCCGACGCCGATGTGCTCGGTCAGACCGATGGAGGAGATGGCGTCGAATCCGGTTTCGGGGACGTCGCGGTAGTCGGAGAACCGGACTTCGGCGAGGTCGGACAGCCCCTCTTCGGCGATGGCCTTCTGTGCCCATTCGGCCTGTTCGCGGGACAGGGTGACGCCGATGACCTTGACGCCGCGGCGTGCGGCGAACCGGACCATCGATCCCCAGCCGCAACCGATGTCGAGCAGGCGGTCGCCGGGCTGGAGGCCGAGCTTCTCGAAGACGAGGCGGTACTTGTTTTCCTGTGCCTCTTCGAGGGTCTGCTCGGCGTTCTCGTAACACGCGCACGTGTACGTCATGGACGGCCCGAGGACGTACTCGTAGAAGGTGTTCGAGACGTCGTAGTGGTGGTGGATGACCTCGGCGTCGCGGGACTTGGAGTGCCGCAGTCCTTCCGCGACCCGGCGCCACCGCGGGAGATGCTCCTGCGGGGGAGGGGCGATGGGGCGCAGCAGATCCCAGCCGAGCGAGCGGGTGATGGCGGCGAGCGTGAGCGCGGACGGGCGACGGAAGTGCAGTTCGTCGCCCATGACGCGGAGGATCTCGTACGGGTCGCCGGGGTGGACGCCGCGGGCCTCGAGGTCGCCGGACACGTAGGCCCGGGCCATGCCGAGGTCGCCGGGGGCGGTCGCCAGGTAGGTGGTGCCCCGAGTCGTCTTGAGGTGGAGTCCGTAGGGGGCGTCCTCCGGGCCTGCGACGCTGCCGTCGTAGGCGGAGAACCGCAGGGGGAGCATGCCGTCGGACAGAGTTTCGAGAATCTCTGCGATGGTCAGCTTGTGGTCTTGCGAGCGTGAAGCTTTCAGGGTTGTCATCGACGTTGCACCGCCTTGGAGAAAAGGTCCAGTAATCGTGATTTGGGGTCGTAGCGTTTTTTCAGTTCCGTGTATCGATCGCCGCCGTAGTAGAGGCGTTCGAAGTCTTCTCGTGAATAGTACGAATCGGAGTAGAGGGACTTGTGCCCGTCGAAGTCGCTGACCTTGTCTTCGATCAGCCGATTCGCCGCCCCCTCGGGCCGGCCCGGGACGATGGGTACCGAGGACCAGAAGCCGATGTTCACGTACGTGCGTTTCGGTTCGAGGGGGTACAGGGGCCAGGGGCGTTGCGACGACGCGCCTGCGGGGGCGGGTTCGCGCAACCGCAACGGGCACAGCCACAGCGGCTCGATGGGGATCTCGTCGAGGAACCAGCGGACGAAGTCCGCGGTGCGCTCGATGGGCACTTCGACGTCCTGCACGACGCGTTCCCGTGGCGGGTTGCCCTTGCGCTTCTCGAGTCGGTCGCCGATGTCGTACTTGTGGTCGAGGGCGATGAGTTTCCAGTAGAAGCTGCTGCGGAGGAGCCTCTTCGGCCACAGCCGGCGGACGGTGGGGTTCTGGGCGCCGAAGGCGCGTGAGCACCAGAACCAGTCGGTGTCCCAGCGCCACAGATAGTCTCGGATGGTGAGTTTGTCCGTTTTCGGGTGGTTCACGGAACTGTGCTGGATGGACCGGTAGAAGATGTTCCGGCCGGTGTAGTCGCTGACGGGGCCGCCCTCGTCGGTCTGATGGCCCAGCGTGAGGTAACTCTCGGACTCGGTGAAGACGACGCCGTCCAGGTAGTCGACGGGGATGCCGTCGTGGACGCGCTCGGTGACGATGCGATCCATCGCCGACTGCAGTTCGTCCAGCGAGTCGAAACGCAGATGCCGCAGTGCCACATACCGTTTGACGGGCTCGAGCTGGATGCGCAGACGCGTCGAGTAGCCGAGTGTTCCGTAGGAGTTGGGGAACCCCCAGAACAGGTCGGAGTTCTCGCCTTCCGGTGTCGCGGTGACGATGTCGCCGTTGCCGGTCAGGACGTCGATCTCGAGGACCGATTCGTGGGGGAGCCCGCTGCGGAACGACGTCGACTCGATGCCGAGGCCGGTGACCGCGCCGCCGAGGGTGATGGTCTTGAGCTGCGGAACCACCAGCGGCGCCAGCCCATACGGCAGGGTGGCGTCCACCAGGTCCTCGTAGGTGCACATTCCGGCGACATCCGCGGTCCGGGCCTGCGGGTCGACGGCGATGACGCCGTCGAGGCCGGAGACGTCGAGGCCGGGTGCGCTGGTCTGCGCCCGGGCCCGGAACAGATTGGACGTCTTCTTCGCGAGCCGCACGGTGGCGTCCGTGGGAATCGCACGGTAGGACGCGAGGAGGCGTTGGACGCCGGCGCGATGGGCGTCGATTCCCGTGACGGGCAGAGTGCGATGCGCACGGAAGGGGCGTCCACCCTCCCGCATGCTTTTCAGTAGTTCAACCGAAGAGGCAGCCACACCTTGACGCTATCCCTCTCCGAGGGTTCAAGCCACGCATATCGGCGCGCGCGACCCAAGATTCACACAAATGTCTCATCAATGTGCGGGTCGCGACCATGCCGAAGTGAGCTACCTCACAATAGATTGCCACGTCATCGCCCGGACTCGCGAACGGAAGGCAGGATGGGAGGAGGAAGCAGTTTCGTACAAATCGTACAAGAGGAGTCAGAACAGTGGGCCAGGTCAGCGCGAGCAGTTCGATCACCGTCGCAGCCACACCGGAGAAGGCGCTCGCGGCTTTGACGGACTACGAGACGGTGCGTCCGCGCATCCTCTCGGAGCAGTACCTGGACTACCGCGTCCTCGAGGGCGGGCAGGGCGGCGGCACCGTCGCGCAGTGGACGCTGAAGGCCACCGAGAAGCGGTCCCGCGACATCAAGGCGACGGTCACCGTGTCGGGCAACACGATCACCGAGACGGACGCGAACTCGTCGCTCGTCACCACCTGGGTCGTCGCCCCGAGCGGCAGCGGGTCGACGGTCACCACGACCACCGAGTGGAAGGGTGCGGGCGGCATCGGCGGCTTCTTCGAGAAGACGTTCGCCCCGCTGGGTCTGAAGAAGATCCAGGGGCAGGTGCTGGCGAACCTCGAGCGCGAACTCGGCTGACCCGGTCCCGTTCGCTCCGGCGCCGTCGACGGGATTCGCACGACGGCGTCGGTGCCGGACCGCGCTGACGGTCACGGTCTACGCTGGCAGGGGAAACAGCAGAAAGGACCACGTCAGTGCAACCAGGTGGACAACCCGACATGTCGCAGCTCCTCGCGCAGGCGCAGCAGATGCAGCAGCAGCTGATGGCCGCGCAGCAGGAGATGGCCGAGGCCGAGGTCACCGGGCAGGCCGGTGGCGGACTCGTGACCGCGACGGTCAAGGGGACAGGCGAAGTGGTCGGTCTGAAGATCGATCCGAAGGTCGTCGATCCCGACGACGTGGAGACTCTGCAGGACCTCGTGATCGGTGCGATCGAGGACGCGTCGAGCAAGGCGCAGGAGATCGCGGCGCAGAAGCTCGGTCCGCTCGCGGGTGGATTCGGTGGGGGCGGCCTGCCGGGCCTCCCCGGTTTCTAGAGGCGCGGCGTGTACGAAGGTCCGGTTCAGGATCTGATCGACGAGCTGGGCAAGCTGCCCGGCGTCGGGCCGAAGAGCGCGCAGCGCATCGCGTTCCACCTGCTCAGCGTCGAGCCGCCGGAGATCGACCGGCTCAAGAACGCACTGCAGCGGGTGCGTGACGGCGTCCAGTTCTGCGTGGTGTGCGGCACGGTGTCCGACAAGGAGCACTGCCGCATCTGCGCCGATCCGCGCCGCGACCGCACGGTGATCTGTGTGGTCGAGGAGCCGAAGGACGTCCAGGCCGTGGAGCGCACCCGCGAGTTCAAGGGCCGCTATCACGTTCTGGGTGGCGCGCTGGATCCGCTGTCCGGGGTGGGCCCCGACCAGCTGCGGATCCGGGAGTTGCTCGCGCGCATCGGTAATCAGGAGGACGGCGTCGACGTCTCCGAGGTGATCATCGCGACCGACCCCAACACCGAGGGCGAGGCCACCGCGACGTATCTGGTGCGGATGCTGCGGGACTTCCCCGGGCTCACGGTCAGCCGGCTCGCGTCGGGTCTGCCGATGGGCGGCGACCTCGAGTTCGCCGACGAGCTCACGCTGGGCCGGGCGTTGTCGGGGAGGCGCACGCTGTGACGTCGGATCCGGGCACCGCGGCGCCGGTGAAGCGGACGGCCGAACAGTCGCGGTCGCTGATCGTCGACGCTGCGGGCCGGGCGTTCGCGACGCGTCCGTACCGGGAGATCACGCTCAAGGACATCGCCGAGGACGCGGGGGTCAGCGCACCGCTGATCATCAAGTACTTCGGGTCGAAGGAGCAGCTGTTCGACGCCCTCGTCGACTTCCGTGCCGCCGCGGAGCTGCTGTTCAGCGGTCCGCTGGACGGCCTCGGTGAGCGGATGGTGTCGATGTTCGCGCGGCCGCTCGAGCCGTACAAGCCGTTGTCGCTGAACATCCTGTTCATGAGCGGGCCGAGCGAGGAGGGCAGCCGGAAGCTGCGGGCCAACTATTCGACGCAGATGATCGACACGCTGGCGGAACGTCTGCCCGGGCCGGATGGCCGGCTGCGCGCGGAACTGGTGATGTCGATGCTGACGGGTCTCGCCGTCATGCGCCGCAAGATGATGCAGGAGCATGCGACGGGCACGCCGGACGAGGTGGTGGCGCAGTACGCCCCGCTGGTGCAGGAGTTGCTCGACGGCTGAGGGCGGATTGTCCGGCTTGCGGGGTAAATGGTTGTTCACCTAATGTGGTGAACAATCATTTACCAGCTGCGCGAGGGGTGACATTTGACGATCTCGTTGCCGCGCCCGCTCTCGGCGCTCGCGGATCACCCGGGCGCGCAACCCGCATCGGCCAACGGATCGCGTTACCTCTTCCCGATTCTCGCGTTCGCGGGCGTGTTCCAGGCCGTCTTGCAGACCGTCATGGTGCCGCTCCTGCCCAGCATGCCGACGTTCACCGGCGCGAGTCAGACGTCGGTGTCCTGGCTGATCACCACCACCCTTCTGGTCGGCGCGGTCGTCACCCCGATCTTCGGCAGGCTCGCCGACATGTTCGGCAAGAAGCGGATGCTTCTCGTCGCATTCGCGTTCATGACGATCGGCGCGTTGATCTGCGCCGTGACGTCCGACATCGCCTTCCTGATCTTCGCCCGGGGACTGCAGGGGGCGGGCGCCGCCGTGATCCCGGTCGGAATCTCGATCCTCCGCGACGAACTGCCGCGTGAGAAGGTCCACGGCGCCATTGCCATGATGAGTTCGACCCTCGGGATCGGCACCGCGCTCGGACTGCCGTTCGCGGCGGCCGTCGCCGAGTACTCCAACTGGCACGTGCTCTTCTGGGTCGTCGCGGGAATCGGGCTCGCGGTCACCGTGGCCGCGATGCTGTTCATCCGCGAGTCCGAGGTGCGGTCGGGCGGGCGGTTCGACGGGGTCGGCGCCGTCGGCCTCACCGCCGCGCTCGTCTGCCTGCTCGTTCCGATCACCCAGGGCAGCTCGTGGGGCTGGGGAAGTCCCGCGGTGCTCGGCATGTTCGGGTCCGCGGTGTTCCTGTTCGCGCTGTGGGGATATCAGCAGCTACGCAACCGGAACCCGCTCGTGGACCTGCGGGTGTCGGCGCGACGGTCGGTGCTGCTGCCCCACGTCACGGCGCTGCTCGTCGGCTTCGCGTTCTACGGAAACGCCCTCATCACCACGCAACTGCTTCAAGCGCCCCGCGGCGATGCCGGCTACGGCCTGACCATCCTCCAGGCCGCGGTGTGCCAGCTCCCGACGAGCCTGTCGATGATCGTCTTCGCGCAGGTCGGCGCCCGGGTGTCCGAGCGCTACGGGTCCAAGGCGACGATCCTGTCGGGCGCGATCTGCCTCGTCCTCGGCTACGCACTGCACACCGTGCCGAACAAGGAGTTGTGGCTGGTGATCGCGGCTCTCGGGGTCGCGGCCATCGGCACGGCGCTGGTGTACAGCACGCTGCCGATGCTGATCGTCCGGGCCGTGCCGGCCACGCAGATGGCGGCGGCCAACGGCGTCAACGTGTTGCTGCGGACGATGGGCACGACCATGTGCAGTGCGGTCGTCGCGACGGTCCTGGCGGCGAGCATGGTGGGCGGGGTCGCCTCCGCCGCCGGATTCTCGATCGCCTACGGGGTGTGCGCCGTGCTCGCGGTCCTGGTGTTCGCGGTGTCCCTGATCCTGCCCGGGCACGATCGGACGAAGAAAAGTCCGGTGGAACCCCTTGTGACGTAGATCACTCGCGTGTATCGTCAGTGATGCGGATCGAGGAATTGTACCTGTGAGCAGAGAAAACTCGAGAAGCAGAGATCCGGCCGAGAATGCAGAAGCATTCCCGGCCGAACCCCTGTCTGGGGTCTTTACTCCTCCATCGATTCCGCGATCTCCTTGATGGCGGCCAAACGACGGTCCCACTCGGCCCCGATCCGCTCCAGCGTCCGCGCCGTCTTGTTCAGTTCGGCGCCCAGCGCGCGGTAGCGGATCTCGCGGCCCACCTTCACCGACTCGACCAGCCCGCACGCCTGTAGCGCGGTCAGGTGCTTCGCGATGGCCTGCCGCGACACCGGAAGTCGCGTGGCCAGCGACGACGCCGACTGGTCTGATCGCCCCAGTTCGGTCAGGATCTCCCAGCGGGTCTCGTCGGACAGCGCCGCGAATACCGAGGCCAGTTCGGCATACGTGCCCACCGTCATGCCTTCACGCCGTGCAGGTACGCGACCAGTTCGTCGAGTTCGGCGTGCCAGCCCTTGATGTTGGCCTCGCGGGCCCGCTTCTGGTCGGCGACGTCGCGGTCGAGGTCGTCGAATCCGGTTTCGACAACGGTCAGTTCGGTGCCTGCGGCGTGCTCGGACAGCGTGAACCGCACCAGGGTCGAGTTGCCGATCACCGGGTCGGTGTCGACGTCGGCGGCCCAGCGGAAGCCGAACGCGTTCGGTTCGTCGACCTCCGTGACGACGGCGCGGGCGGTGCCGTGCTCGTCCCACGTGAAGGCGGCCTCGCCGCCGACGCTGAGATCGAGCGACGTGCGCTGTCCGAACCACTGACTGATCTTGTCGGGATCCGTGATCGCCGCCCACACCGCCGCTCTCGGGGCGTTCACGACAACGGTCCGGGTGATGCTGCTCGATGCGTCCATGACGGCCACCTTCCTCGTGGGTTGTTCTGCAACTCCATGGTTGCACACGCCCTCTCCTTGTGCAACTGCCAGGTTGCACTGATACGTGAGTGGCAAAGCGTCGCCGGGGACGCTTTGCCACTCACCTGGGTTATGCACAGCCTGTGGATAAACGGGTCTGCGGGACCGATCCGTGTCGGAGCGGGCCGACACCGTTTCCGGCATGGAACACGACTCTTGGCAAGCACTTCTCGACGCCCAGGACGGCGTCGTCACCACGGCACAGCTACGGGCGCACGGCGTCAGTGCCACCGCACTCCGGCACCGGGTGGTCACCGGGCAATGGTTGAGGGTGTTTCCCCGGGTAATCGCGGTGACCAACGGCCCGCTCACGCGCCCGATGGCCCTCTCCGCCGCGCTTCTCTACGGCGGCGGGCGCGCGATCCTCAGCCACCGGACCGCGGCCGAGGAGTGGGGGATGCTCCGCATCGACGACCCGTCCGCTCCCGTCCACATCACCGTGCCCTACAAATGCTCGGCGGTGAACCAGGGGCCGACGGTACGCGCACCGGGCGGTCCACGCCCGACCTCCGCCGGCAACGCCCTCGTGCACGGTGGCGTCGTGGTCCATCGGTCCCGGGCGTTCGGGCACATCGCCGTCCCGTTCCGTCAACCCCGAACGTCGAAGGCCGACACGGTGTTCGACCTCGCTGTGTCCGAGGCAACCCCGAAGGAAGCGGCCGCGCGATTGATCGAAGCTGCCACCAACGGCAAGGTCCACGTCGACGCCCTCCGCCGGAAACTCGAGCTGCGGCGCCCGTACCGGCACGCGACGGACATCGCCGACGCCGTGACGCTGCTCGGCGACGGTGTCCAATCCGTCCTCGAGCATCGGTACGCGCTCGACGTCGAGAGGTCGCACGGACTGCCGACGGGGAAACGCCAGATGCCGCACGTCGTGGACGGCCGGATTCTGTACGAGGACGTCGACTACAGCCCGACGGGTGTCCCGCTGATCGTCCGGCTCGACGGGCAGCAGTATCACAGTGGGCAGCAGTCGCGCTTCCGTGACCGTCGGCGTGACAATGCCGCGGAACTCGCGGACCGTCCGCGGTTGGTCTACGGGTGGGACGAGACGACCCGCGACCCGTGCGGGGTGTTCGAGGAGGTGCGCCGGGTGCTGGTCCGTGAGGGCTGGGCCGACACGACGCACCGCTGTCCCGCCTGCCCACGTGAGTGAAAAAGCGTGTCCAGGGACGCTTTCCCACTCACCTGCCCACGTGAGTGAAAAAGCGTGCGGGACCACGCTTTGGCGCTCACCTAGACGCGCAGGCGCTCCCGGCGCAGCTGCTCGACCTCGGGCAGGTCGAGGGGCGCGAGTTCGTCGACGCCCAGCGCCCGCTTCAGTAGCAGGTCGGCGAGTTCGGGGTTGCGGGCGAGCGCGGGTCCGTGCATGTACGTGCCGATCACGGAACCCTGCACGACGCCTTCGAGCCCGTCCCCGACGCCGTTGCCGACGCCGTGCGTGACCCGGGCGAGGCCGCGGGCTCCGGAGCCGAGTGTGGTTCCGCCGCGGTGGTTTTCGAACCCCGTGAGCGGCTGCGTCAACCCGTCCATCTGCGGTGTCGTGATCACTTCACCGATGGACCGCGTCGCCTGCGGGGACGTGGTGACGTCGAGCATCGACACACCGTCGACGCGTTCGCCGCTCGACGTCTCGTACCAGTTGCCGAGCACCTGGATGGCGGCACAGATCGCCAGGACGGGGGCTCCGCGTTCGGCGGCCTTCTGCAGTCCGGGGTGTTTGGCGAGGTGCCGGGTGGCGAGGCGCTGCGCCGAGTCCTCGGCGCCGCCGAGCGTGTACACGTCGAGGGACTCCGGGACCGGGTCGTTCAGTGTGATCTCGACGATCTCCGCGTCGTAGCCGCGCATCCGCAGCCGCTGCCGGAGGATCAGGGCGTTGCCGCCGTCGCCGTAGGTGCCCATCACGTCGGGCAGCACCAGTCCGATGCGGACGGTCGAGTCAGGCATTGCGCGCCTCCTTCGCGATGGCGGTGTTGAGGTCGCGGAACGCGGTGTAGTTGGCGAGCACCTCGACGCGTCCGGGCGGGCAGGACGCGATGGCCCGCAACGGGTTCGGGTCGAGGGTGTGCTCGACTCCGGCGTACGTGAGGCGGACGGCCAGGTCGGTGCCGCGTTCGCCGGCCGCCACCACCTTGACGCCCTCGAAGTGCTCGAACCGCACGTCCCACAGCCAGGACAGGTCCTCGCCGTCGGGGACCTGCCCGTTCACGGCGATCACGAGGCCGTCGACGGTGGGGTCGATCATCGACAGCGCTTCCTGCCAGCCGGCGGGGTTCTTGGCGAGCAGCATGTGCACGGAGTGCGAACCGACCTCGACGGTGCTGTAGCGACCGGCGACCTCCTGCACGGTGGCCGCGGCGGCGACCGCGTCCTCCGCCTTCGCACCCATCGCGACGGCCGCCGCGACGGCCTGCGCGGCGTTGCCACGGTTGGCGCGCCCGGGCAGGGCGAGCGTCATCGGGATCTTCAGGCCGTCGGGCCCGTACAGGTTTTCGTCGTCCAGCCACCAGTCGGGGGTGGGGCGCGCGAAGTCGGAGCCGGTGCTGCGCCAGTGCGAGCCCTCCCAGACGATGGGTTCGCCGGTGCGCGGACAGCTGGCGGCGTCGCTGGCCCAGCCGCCGCCCGCGGCGACCCAGACGACGTTCTTCGCGTCGTAGGCGACCGAGGTGACGAGGACGTCGTCGCAGTTGGCGATCACGACGGACTCCGGGTGCGCGGCGACGCAGGCGCGGAGTTTGCGTTCGATCATGTTGATCTCGCCGACGCGGTCGAGCTGGTCGCGGCTGAGGTTGAGCAGAACGAGGGCTTCGGGGTTCACGGCGTCGCTGACGTGCGGGACGTGCAGTTCGTCGACCTCGAGGGCGGCGAGGGGCGCGTGGACGCGGGTGCTGAGCGCCGCGACGATGCCGGCGTCCATGTTGGCGCCGTCCGCCTGCGTCGCGACCTCACCGAGCGTGGAGAGCGCCGCCGCGGTCATCCGGGTGGTCGTGGACTTGCCGTTGGTGCCGGTGATCACCGCGGTGCGCCGGTGGGCGCCGAGCTGTTCCATCAGGGTCGGGTCGATCTTGAGGGCGATCAGGCCGCCGATCATCGAGCCCTTGCCGCGCCCCGCCTTCTGCGACGCCCACGAGGCCGCGGCCGCTGCGCGCAGGGCGACCTTGCCGCGCGTCGTGATCCTAGTTCCAGTACTCACTCCGCGAGTTTTGCACAGGCTCCGGTCAGACGCCGACTCGCGCGGGCGCACGTGAGTGCGAAAGTGTGCCCGGACGCACTGTGGCGCTCACCTGGGTGGCGGCGGCCCCGGCGATGACGACGGCCCCGCCGATCAGCGACAGGACGCTCGGCTCCTCGTGCAGCACCAGCCAGGACGCCCCGATCCCGACGATCGGGACCAGCAGCGAGAACGGCGCGACCGTCCCCGCGGGGTAGCGGCTGAGCAGCGCCGTCCACAGACCGGAGCCCGCGACCGTGCCGAGGATCACGATGTAGGCGAGGCCCGCGAGCGCCAGGGGGCCGGTGCCGTGCAGCGAGGACGTCAGGGAGTCCCAGCCGGCCGACGGGCCCTCCACCCCGAGCGACAGCGCCAGCATCGGCAGCGGCGGGATGACGCACATCCACAGCATCAGACGCATCGGCTGGTCCGACGCGGCCTTGCGGTTGCCGATGTTGCCCAGCGCCCACGACAGTCCCGCGAGCAGGGTCAGGGCCACCGGCAGCAGCGCGGCGTGCTGGGCGCGGTCCCAGCCGATGAGGGTCATCCCGGCCATCGCGACGAGCAGCCCGCCCACCTGCGTCGGCCGCAGCCGCTCCCGCAGCAGGATTGCGCCGAGGACCACCGTGAACGGCGCCGAGGACTGCAGCACCAGCGACGCCAGCCCGGTCGGCATCCCGACGTGCATGGCCCAGAACAGGAAGGCGAACTGGCCGACGCCGAATCCGAGGCCGTACACGAGCAGCCATTTCAGCGGGACCTGCGGACGGGGAACGAACAGGATCACCGGGATCGCGATGACGAAGAATCGCAGGGCCGCGAAGAAGAACGGCGGGAAGTGGTCGAGGCCTGCGCGGATGGCGAGAAAGTTGAGCCCCCACAGGACGACGACGGTGAGTCCGAGCAGCCGGTCGCGGGAGGTCATGCCTTCCATCGTGAGGGCGGGAAACAATCAGGACAAGCGCATAAAAGTGCACCATCGATGTAGTTTTGCTACATGGATGCGACCCGGCTGCGTGTGCTCCGCGAGCTCGCGGACCGCGGGACGGTGGCAGCGACCGCACAGGCGTTGTCGATGACGCCGTCGGCGGTGTCCCAGCAGCTCAAGATCCTCTCGCGGGAGGCCGGGGTGACGCTGCTCGAACCGGCGGGCCGCCGGCTGCGGCTCACCGATGCCGGTCAGGCCCTCGTCGTCCGCGCCGACGACGTCGTGGCCGCCCTGGACCGCGCGGCGGCGGAGATGAGCGCCTACCGCGGTTCGCCGCGCGGCCGGGTGCGGGTGGCGCTGTTCCCGTCCGGGGCCGCGCTGCTGCTGCCCGGACTGCTGGACGCGCTCGCCGGCAGCGGGGTGGACGTGCAGGCGCGGGACGAGGACCTGCCCGCGGCCGCGGTGCCCGCCCTGCTCGCCGATTACGACGTGGTGCTGACCCACCGCGACGAGCGGGCCCCGGACACGTCTTCGCCGCGGGTGACGGCCGAGCCGCTGATGCGCGAGCCCATCGACCTCATCCTGCCGCCCGGCCATCCGCTCGCCGGACAGGACGCGGTCCGCCCGGATCAGCTGGCGGACGAGCGGTGGATCAGTGTGCGCGGCGGATTTCCCGTCGACGACGTGCTGATGTCGGTGGCCGCCGCGACCGGTGTGCAGCCGCACGTGGCGATGCGCATCAACGACTTCCGGGTCATCGAGGAACTCGTCGCCGGCGGTCACGGCGTGGCCCTGCTGGCCCGGCACGCGGTGACCAGCCGCGCGGTGGTCCAGCTTCCCCTGGCCGGGGTGCGCGCCGCCCGCATCTACGAACTGGCGCGCAGACCCGCAGCCGACGACGTTCCCGCCGTCGCCACCGTGCTGCAGGCGTTCCGGGACGTCGCGGCCCGGATCGCGGAGTGAAGGGACGGGAAACGGAAGAAGGCCCGCCGGGCAGGCGGGCCTTCATCGGGGCGGGTGCTCAGCTGCTCAGCGCCTTCGCCTTCAGCGTGTCGTATTCCTCCTGTGTGATGGTGCCCGCGTCGAGGAGTGCCTTCGCGTCCGCGATCTGCTCGGCCGAGGACTTGCCCGCGACGGAACGGATGTAGCTGTCCTGCGCCTGCTTCGCCTCCTGCGCGGCCGCCATCGACCGCTCGGCCATGCTCTTGCTCCGGGTGATGAGGTACACGAGCGCGGTCAGCAGCGGGACGAAGAACAGGAAGACGATCCAGATCGCCTTCACCCAGCCCGATGTCTTATGGTCGCGGAACAGGTCGGTGATGATGGAGAACAACAGGATCAGGTAGGCCACGAAGCCGAAGGTGACGATGATCACCCAGAGAAAGTCCCAGAAAGAGTCCATAGCAGCGCTCCATTCACAGTCGAATTCACTCTGCGCTGACTATCGCACCGGGTCGGGGCGTCCGCGTCATCCGAAACAGGTGAAATGCGGGCCGACCTGACGCCACGCCCGCGAACGCCGAACGGCCGCGACACCGGTAGGTGCCGCGGCCGTTCGGGTGGGGATTACTTGCCGGCTTCGACCGCCCGGCGCATGCCGCGCTCGACCGCACCGATGATGTACGGACGCAGCTCCACGGCGGGGATGACGGCGTCGACGGAGCCGACCCGCTGTGCCCGCTGGATGTTGTGCACGGCCTCGAACTCGGCCGCGACCTCACCGAGCTTCTCGTTGCGCACCGCGGCCTGCTGGGCCGCCAGCTCCACCCGCAGGTGAGCCTGCTGGGCGTCGGTCTGGGCGCCCGCCAGGTTGGCCTCGAGCTCCCGGATCGACGGGTCCGCCGCCACCCGCGAGTTGACCTCACGGGTGAACACGACGGCCGCGGCGGGGGCACCACCGAGGACCGAGGCGAACGAGCCCTCGACCGCCAGCACCTCCATGTTGTCGTTCAGTGCTCCGGAGAACACCACGAACGCGCCACCGTGGTAGCGGGAGACGACGCAGAACACGATCGGGCCGTCGAAATTGACGATGGCGCGGCCGATCTCGGCGCCGTACTCGAGCTGGATGTGCCGCAGCGAGTCCGGGGAACCGTCGAATCCGGACAGGTTGGCCAGCACCACGAGCGGCCGGCTGCCGCTGGCGGCGTTGATCGCGCGGGCCGTCTTCTTCGACGACTGCGGGAACAGCGTGCCCGCGGTCCACTGGTCGGGACCGTTGGCCGGCGACCATCCCTTACGGGCGATGGCCCGCGACTCGATGCCGATGACGCTCACCGGGTATCCGCCGAGGTGCGCGTCGAACACGACGGACGTGTCGGCGTCCGCCATGTCGGCCCACCGCTCCAGCACCGTGTGGTCCTGGTCGACGAGTGAACGCATCACCGTGCGAATGTCGAACGGCTTCTTGCGTTCCGGGTTCGTCTCCGCGGAGAAGATGTCGCCGACCGTGGTGAAGTCGCTGGACGGGTGGATGTGCGGGAAGGACCGCACGTCGCGCCCAATCGGGTCGCTGGTCTGCGCCCGACGCGGGAAGCGTTCTCCGGCAACGACGTACGCGTGGTCGTAGTGCGCGAACAGGATCTCGCACGCGGCGGGCAGGTTCGGCGCCCAGTACTGCGCCTCACCGTTGGGGCCCATCACGCGGTCGTAACCACCGATGCCGAAGTTGTCCTCGGCCGAGACGCCACCCGAGTAGTCGAGCGAGTTCTTGCCGGTGAGCACCATGGCGCTGTCGGGCGTCATGACGAGAATGCCCTTGGTGTGCATCAGCATCGTGGCTTCGGCGTTCCAGTACGGCTGCGCACCGACGTTGATGCCGGCCACGATCACGTTGACCTCGCCACCGTCCTGCGTGAACGTGATGAGGCGACGCAGGCCGCGGGAGACCCAGTCCATGTTCTCGGTGCCGCTGTCCATGGAGATCGTCGCGCCGGACGACAGCGCGAACCACTCGACGGGGACACCCAGCTTCTCGGCCAGGTCGACACCGGCGACGAGGCGGGCGCACTCGGCTTCCGCAACGGTACCCAGTGCCTTCGTCGGGTCACCGAACAGCGCGACGCGGGTCATGCCCTCGGGGTGCCGGTCGGTGCGGGCCGTGACCAGACCGACGACGAGGCCGGCCTTGTTCTGGCCGTACGGACGCTCGACGGGCACCAGCTGGCCCGACTCGTCCAGGTCGTGCTCGACGAAGCTGCCGTCGCGGCCGGTGAGCAGCGGGATCAGCTCGTACGGGTAGACGGTGCCGCGGGCACGGGAGCTGCGGACCTTCTGCGTGTACGCGTCGAGCGGCTGCAGCGGCTCGGTCGGCGGTTCGGTGACCTTGACGACCACACCGGCGCCGGTGCGGTAGGAGAAGCGCAGAGCCTTCTCCCGCGACTCCGTGCCGGGCTCGCCCTGGAGGCGGGCGATGACGGTGATCTCCTCGAGGCCGGCGCCCGCGGTGAGCGGTGCCGCGACCCGGGCGAACGCCTCGAGGTCCTCGACGGGGACGTCGATCTTCGGCCACACGTACAGCACGACGCGGTTGGCGTCGAGCTTGCGCTTGCTGCCGCGCGTGGCCTGCGCCCGGCGGATGCCGTCGAGGCACGACTGCAGCACGCGTTCCGCGGCGGGAACACCGATGACCTGTCCGTCCTCGTTGCGGACCGGCGTGATGTCGCGGACCTCGGCGAGCGCGATGAGGCGTTCGTCGGTGGGGTTGTCGCGCGAGACCAGGTTGAACAGGAACGTCTCGGCGGCCGCGGGGAGGCGGGTGCCGTCGAAGTTCTTCAGACGCCACAGGTCGAGTCGCTGGCCGGTGAGCGGGTGCATGTCCCGGATCAGCTTCTCCTCCGCGAGGACGCCTGCGTCCGGGCGGTAGGTGAACTTGCGGACGTCGACGTCGGTTCCGCCGAAGACGGACACCGTGACGCGGCGGCAGGTCGCGGCCAGCGGCAGCGCCGTCAGTGCCTTCCGCAGGTCCTCGGACATGGTGTCCGGGTCGGCGGGCGGCGCAGTCCACGACAGGTAGAGGTCGAGGACGAGGTTCTCGGGGTTCTCCGAGGCGACGGCACCGATCTCGTCGAGCGCGCCGGGCAGTTCGGCGTACTCGCCGACGGCGGAGACCAGGTTCAGGCGCTCGCCGAGCAGGTCGAAGTTGCCGGTGACGAAACGGCGTCCGTTGCGTTCGAAGGCGGTGACGTCCTCGAGCGTGCGGATGTCGTAGTAGCGCCGGGTGACGACCTCGAGCAGCGGGCCGACGGTCGTGCTCTTGCGTGCGATCCGCTGTCCGAGGAGTTCGGTCAGCGACTGCGGGGTGGCGACCAGGGCCTCGAGGCGTTCCTGGTAGTCCGCCGCGTCGGGGTTCTCGGCGAGGTATTCGAGGCTGCCGCGGACACCGTCGTACACCTGCTCGCGGGCCTTGCGGATCTGCGGCTCGTCGAAGAACCGGAACCGCACGTTGCGGGCGACGTTGCCGATCACCGGGTAACGGACCTGGGTGGCGGTGATGAGCCGGTCCAGGACCTCGCCGAGTCCGCTGGGTGCGCGGCCGGGAGCGTTGCCGTCGTTCAGCCACCGGTCGAGCAGGGCGGCGATGACGGGAACCTGGTTGTCCATGCGCTGCTGCGCGAGGAACAGGCGGTAGACCGCCTCCTCCAGCTCGCCATTGCGCTCGAGGTCGGTGACGTCGTAGTGACGCAGCGCCCGAGACAGCCGGGTCGTGAACGACTCCGGCAGACCCTCGAGTTCGACGTCGAGGGTGTGGAGGTAGGTGTGGAAGTGCTCGCGCGGGCTGTGGACGCGCTCGTCAGCGTCCTCCTCGGCTGCGGTGGGACGGTTACGTCCGATCTCGCAGATGTCGGCGAACGTGTTCAGGAGGGCGAGTTCCGCCTGCACCAGATCCGCGTCGCCCGCGATTTCGGCGCGAAGCTTCTCGTAGCCGGCGAGGAGCACGCCTGCCCGCTTCGCGCTGACGTCGTAACCGGTGAGCAGGGCGCCGAGGGCGTCGATCTGCTCGAGGGCGTCGGTGCGGACGTCGCCCTTCGAGGCGGGGACGGCGACCGCGAATTCGACGCGCGGCGACTTCGGAGCGGCGGACTCCTCCGCGGTCTCCTCGACGCGCAGCAGTGCGGTGCCGGCGTCGACCTGGGAGTTGACCATCGCGAGGACTTCGCGGACCCGGCCTGCGACGGGCGCACGGACGGCCGTCTCCATCTTCATGCTCTCGAGGACGACCAGCGTGTCGCCGACCTCGACCTCGTCGCCGACGGACACGGGCACCGCGACCACGACTGCGGGGGCGGGTGCGCGGACGACGCCGGCCTCGTCCTGGCTGATCTGGTGGCTGATGCCGTCGACCTCGACGAGGTACTGGGCGCGGCCGGCGACCGACACCACGTGGTGGCGGCGGGTGCCGACGACGAGGCGGCTCTCGAATTCGCTGAGCCGATCGACCTCGACCTCGACGTCGGGGCTGTCGCCGTCGACGCGGTAGCTGTGGGCGCCGACCTGCGTGACGGTGAGGCCGTAGGCCTGACCCTGGTAGCTGAGCTCCACCTTGCGGCCGATGGCGTGACCGGCGCGGGGGCGTCCACCGCGAGCGGAGGACAGGAACGCCTCCCGCTCGAGCTTCTCCTCGGCGTCGTAGACGTCGATGGCGGCGGCGATCAGTGCGACGTCGGCCACCTTGGTGGGCGTCGTGACGCTACCGACGCCGGTGCGGTCGAGCCAGCCGGTGTCCGCGGATGCGGAGATGACCTCTTCGCGGTCGAGCAGTTCGAGGAGGAACGACTTCGTGGTGGTGCCGCCCTGCAGGACGACGGTGGTCTCGCGCAGTGCGGTGCGCAGCCGCGCGAGGGCCTCGGAGCGGTCGCGTCCCCAGGCGATGACCTTGGCGACCATCGAGTCGTAGTCGGGCGGGATGACGTCGCCCTGGGCGATGCCGGTGTCGACGCGGAGACCGGAGCCGAGCGGGAACTTGAGCAACTGCACGGCGCCGGGTGCGGGAGCGAAGCCGTTGGCGGCGTCCTCCGCGTTGAGGCGGGCCTCGACGGCGTGACCGAACTCGGACGGGCAGTCGCCGACCAGGGGCTCGCCGTTCGCGACGAGGATCTGCAGCTTCACCAGGTCGATGCCGGTGGTGGCCTCGGTGATGGGGTGCTCTACCTGCAGGCGGGTGTTGACCTCGAGGAAGGTGAAGGACTTCTGCTCGGGCTGGTACAGGTACTCCACCGTGGCGGCGCCGTGGTAACCGGCAGCGCGCACGAGGTCGGCGGAGACGCTGCGCAGGTTCTTCGACTGCTCGTCGGTGAGGAGCGGGGAGCTGGACTCCTCGATCACTTTCTGGTTCTTGCGCTGGATGGAGCAGTCGCGGACGCCGGGAGCCCAGACGTTGCCGTGCTTGTCGGCGATGACCTGGACCTCGACGTGGCGGGCGTCGGTGACGAGCCGCTCGATGAACACGACGGGGTCGCCGAAGGAACGCTGGGCCTCACCCTGGGTGCGTTCGAGCGCGAGTTCGAGTTCGTCTTCCGACCACACCTTGCGGATACCGCGGCCACCACCACCGGAGCGGGCCTTGATGATGAGCGGGTAGCCGATGGCCTGGGCGTGACGGCGGGCGTCGGCGCGGGTGGCGACGGGGCCACCGCTCCACGGCGCGACCGGGACCTCCACCTTCTCGGCGAGGAGCTTGGCCTCGACCTTGTCTCCGAGCAGGCGCATCGATTCGGCGGGCGGGCCGATGAACGTGATGCCGAGCTGGTCGCAGACCTCCACGAACGCGGGATCCTCGGCGACGAAGCCCCAGCCGACCCACACGGCGTCGGCCTTGCTCTCGCGCAGCGCGCGGGCGAGCTCGGTGTGGTCGAGGTAGGCGGTGCCGGTCTTGACTGTGCGCAAGCACACACCTTCGTCGGCCTGCCGGACGAACATCGCGCGACGTTCCGCCTCGGTGTGCAGGGCGATCGTGCGGATGCCGTAGTTGTGCTCGGCGTTCAGTTCGCGCACGGCACGAATCAGGCGGACGGCCGCCTCGCCGCGGTTCACTATCGCTATTCGCTTGAACATCTGTTATCGCTCCGTTTCCGTAAAACTCATTGATCCGCAGAGTGTTTCGATGGCCAAGGCCATGTCCCGCCGAGGACTGGGTGCCGCCTTCGCGGACACGTGCACCCCTGCACAACCCGCTTGACTACCTCCAGGGGCGCCCCGAACGCGATCGCCGGACCTGCGTCGTTGCAGGGCCGATGCTCGGGGAATGCGAGCATAACGTCGAAAATATGTACCCGCGCGTAACTTCTGCGGGGCCCCGATCGGCTTGTCAAGTCTTCAAGGACTTGCGTGTCGACCCTACGAGAGAGTAAGAAGGCCGGAATTCCGTCCAACTGGGCGTCCTTCGGCGAGTTGTCTGCAACCCGTTGTCACAGAGTCGGATTCGTCCGATTTTTCGAGATGTTCTCGCAGACGGGAACTTTCACACGGAAGTTACTGAGGGTTCACCTTCGGTTCGACGGCGACGGGTTCGGTCGCATGCGCCACCGCGCCCCGCAGGCCCACATGCGCCTCGCGGTGCATCCGGTCGACCATGTGCGGATAGTGCAGTTCGAACGCCGGCCGCTCGGAGCGGATGCGTGGCAACTCCGTGAAGTTGTGCCGCGGCGGCGGGCAGCTGGTCGCCCACTCGAGGGAGTTGCCGAAACCCCACGGGTCGTCCACCGTCACCACCTCGCCGTACCGGTAGCTCTTGAAGACGTTCCAGACGAACGGCACCGTCGACGCGCCGAGGACGAATGCGAACACCGTGGACACCGAGTTGAGGACGGTGAAGCCGTCCGAGGGCAGGTAGTCGGCGTAGCGGCGCGGCATCCCCTCCGCGCCGAGCCAGTGCTGGACGAGGAACGTGCCGTGGAACCCGGTGAACGTCGTCCAGAAGTGCCACTTGCCGAGGCGTTCGTCGAGCATGCGTCCGGTCATCTTCGGGAACCAGAAGTAGATGCCGGCGTAGGTGGCGAAGACGATCGTCCCGAACAGCACGTAGTGGAAGTGGGCGATGACGAAGTAGCTGTCCGTGACGTGGAAGTCCAGCGGCGGGCTCGCGAGGATGACGCCGGTGAGGCCGCCGAAGATGAACGTGATGAGGAAGCCGAGCGAGAACAGCATGGGGGTCTCGAACGTCAGCTGACCCTTCCACATGGTGCCGACCCAGTTGAAGATCTTCACCCCGGTGGGCACCGCGATCAGGAACGTCATGAACGAGAAGAACGGCAGCAGCACCGCGCCGGTCGCGTACATGTGGTGCGCCCACACGGCGATCGACAGGGCCGCGATCGCGATCGTCGCGTAGACGAGCCCGTTGTACCCGAACACCGGCTTGCGGCTGAACACCGGGAACACCTCCGTGACGATGCCGAAGAACGGCAGCGCCACGATGTACACCTCCGGGTGGCCGAAGAACCAGAACAGGTGCTGCCACAGCAGCACGCCGCCGGTCGCCGGGTCGTACAGGTTCCCGCCCAGGTGACGGTCGACGAACAGACCCATCAGCGCGGCCGTGAGGATCGGGAACGCGACCAGGATCAGGATGCTGGTGACGAAGATGTTCCACGTGAAGATCGGCATCCGGAACATCGTCATGCCCGGCGCCCGCAAGCAGATGACGGTGGTGATCATGTTGACCCCGCCGAGGATGGTGCCGAGGCCGGACAGCGCCAGCCCCATGATCCACAGGTCGGCGCCGACGCCCGGCGAATGCAGGGCGCTCGTCAGCGGCGAGTACGCCGTCCAGCCGAAGTCCGCGGCGCCGCCCGGGGTGACGAAGCCCGCGATCGCGATGGTCCCGCCGAACAGGAACGCCCAGTAACTGAATGCGTTGAGGCGGGGAAACGCGACGTCGGGAGCACCGATCTGCAGCGGCAGGATGTAGTTGGCGAACCCGAACACGATCGGCGTCGCGTACAGCAGCAGCATGATCGTGCCGTGCATCGTGAACAGCTGGTTGTACTGCTCGTTCGACAGGAACTGCAGACCCGGGACCGCGAGTTCGCCGCGGATCAGCAGGGCCATCAGACCGCCGGCCATGAAGAAGGCGAACGACGTGATCAGGTACAGAATCCCAAGGTCCTTGGGGTCCGTCGTCGTGATCATCTTGTAGAAGAAGCCGCCCTTGGGGCGGCGCCGGGCCGGATACGGACGGACCGGACGATGCTGTTGAAATGCCAGATTCACGACGCCCCCCGAAGGGTCCGAGGCGGTTCGGGTCCGGTGTGGACTCCGTTACCAGGGTAGTCACCCGGTGCCCGGAGAGCGCCATTTTCCGGGGGCCTGAAAACCGGGGGCCTGAAAACCGGGGGCCTGAAAATGAGCCGCCGCGGAAACGACGCTGCCGCAGGTGCGCGTGATGCGCGCCTGCGGCAGCGGTGGTGCGGAAGCGGTCAGTGCGCCCGGTTGACCGCCGAGACGACGGCGCGCAGCGACGCGGTGGTGATCGACGTCGCGATGCCGACACCCCAGACCACGGTGTTCCGACCGTCGGGGGCGGTCACCGCGCACTCGACGTACGCGGCCGCCTGGGCGTCGTCGCCCGCCGACATGGCGTGCTCCGAGTAGTCGAGGACGCGCACGTCGAAGTCGATCGTGGCGAGCGCGTCGACGAACGCGGCGAGCGGGCCGTTGCCCGAACCCGAGATCTCGTGCTCCTTGCCGTCGACCTTCACCGTCGCGGTGATGGAGTCGGTGCCGCCGTCCTCCTCGGCCGCGGTGACCTTCTGCTTCATCCGCTCGAGCGGCGTGATCGGAGCCAGGTACTCCTCGTGGAAGACGTCCCACATCTCCTTGGGCGACACCTCGCCGCCCTCGCCGTCGGTGATCCGCTGGACGGCCTGCGAGAACTCGATCTGCAGGCGACGGGGCAGCACCAGCCCGTGATCGGCCTTCATGATGTACGCGACGCCGCCCTTGCCGGACTGCGAGTTCACGCGGATCACGGCCTCGTACGTGCGGCCCACGTCCTTCGGGTCGATCGGCAGGTAGGGAACCGCCCACAGGATGTCGTCGACGTCCGCGTCCTGCGAGTCGGCGTCGAACTTCATGGCGTCGAGGCCCTTGTTGATCGCGTCCTGGTGGCTGCCGGAGAACGCGGTGTACACGAGGTCGCCGCCGTACGGGTGGCGCTCGTGAACGGGCAGCTGGTTGCAGTACTCGACGGTGCGGCGGATCTCGTCGATGTTCGAGAAGTCGATCTGCGGGTCGACGCCCCGGGTGAACATGTTGAGTCCGAGCGTGACCAGGCAGACGTTGCCGGTGCGCTCACCGTTACCGAACAGGCAGCCCTCGATGCGGTCGGCCCCGGCCTGGTAGCCCAGCTCGGCGGCGGCCACACCGGTGCCGCGGTCGTTGTGGGGGTGCAGCGACAGGATGACCGAGTCGCGGCGGGCCAGGTTGCGGTGCATCCACTCGATGGAGTCGGCGTACACGTTCGGCGTCGCCATCTCGACGGTGGCGGGCAGGTTCAGGATCACCGGGTTCTGCGGCGTCGGCTGCAGCACCTCGGTGACGGCGTCGCACACCTCCTTGGCGTACTCGAGTTCCGTGCCGGTGTACGACTCGGGGGAGTACTCCCAGCGCCACTGCGTGTCCGGGTACTTCTTCGCCTCTTCGAGGGCCAGGGTCGCCGCGTCCGTCGCGATCTTCTTGATCACCTCGCGGTCGGCCTTGAACACCACCCGGCGCTGCAGGACGGACGTCGAGTTGTAGAAGTGGACGATCACCTTGTTCGCGCCCTCACAGGCCTCGAACGTGCGCTTGATCAGCTCCGGCCGGGACTGCGTGAGCACCTGAATGGTGACGTCGTCCGGAATCGCGCCGTCTTCGATGATCTCGCGGACGAAGTCGAAGTCCGTCTGGCTCGCAGACGGGAAGCCGACCTCGATCTCCTTGTACCCCATCCGCACCAGCAGTTCGAACATGCGGCGCTTGCGGGCGGGGCTCATCGGGTCGATCAGCGCCTGGTTGCCGTCACGGAGATCGACGGCGCACCACTGCGGGGCGCGGTCGATGATCTTGTCGGGCCACGTGCGGTCCGGCAGCGACACCGGCTCCACTTCCTCGGAGAAGGAGCGGTAGCGGAACGTCGGCATCGACGAATTCTTCTGCGTGTTCCATTCCGGCTGATCGGAGGGAGCAGGCTTGGAAGGCGGCGTGATGGTGCGCGTTCCGGAGGTAAAGGCGTCAGCGGGGGACATGGGATTGATCTCCAGGTTCGATGTGGACTGTCGGGAGTCCAACGGCTGTGTCGACCGGCGCACGAGAAACCCCGCGACGGGAAGCCAGTCTGGATCAGACCCCGTCGCGGCAACCAAGGAGGAGTGCGCGCTGCATACTCAGCACTGTACTCCGGGCATCGTCGTTCGCGTGCCGGGGTTCGAAGTCCGAGTGAGGAGTGAGCGGTGGGCCGCAGCGCGACGGTGGTATCACCGCTGGTGGCCGCCGTTTTTGTGATGCTGCTGGTGTCGTGTTCCAGCGTCGTCGCGGGGGCGCCGAGCGTCGCCGGGACAGGTGAGCCGATCTACGGCCTGCCGGTCAGCGAGCACACCCGCGCGGAGTTGGCCGTCGCCGCCGCGGCCCGCGACCTCGCACCGTGCGGTCTGCTCGACCGAGATCTGATCGCCTCGTTCGGGCAGGTCACCGCGTACGGGCCCGTCGGCGACCTGTCGACCTGCCACGCCGAACTGGTGCCTGCCCGCGGCACACCCGCCAACCCCGTCTGGGTCGAGGTGACGGTGGGTGAACGCGAACCCACGGAGCGCACCGGTGCGGGGGAGGCGACGTCGGGAATCGAGGTGCGTCCCGCGGCCGGCGCACTCCCGGGCACGTGCACGCTCTACTTCTCGCTGCCGCCGGTCCCGGGCGCGGCAGGTTACGCGCCGGGGCGCTGGGGGCACGTGTCGTACCTCGACGGGGCAGGCGGGACGGGCGACTCCGCGGCGGGCGACGACTGCGCCGAGGCCCGCACTGTACTCGCGTCGGTCGTGGGCAGGCTGGGGTCCCCGGTGTCTTGGCCGTCGGATATTCCTCTCGCACAGCAGGATCCGTGCCGGGTGGTCGAGCAGCTGCCCAGACGGGGCGTCGAGACGTTCACCCCCGGCAGCCGCCCCTACGAATGCCTCCTGACACTCCGCGGCGGCGCCGAGGCGTCCGTGCAGCTGGCGCTGTCGCCGGAACCGTCGCAGGCCGGCGGACCCGAAACGGTCGAACTCGACGACAAGCCGTTCACCTACTTCCGGGACGCGATCGAATGCCACTACTACTTCTATCCGGGGTCCGTGTTCGACACGAACCTGCCGTCGAGCCCGGTGAGCGAACGCGACAAGATCGGCAACCGCCTGACGGCGTCCGTCGCGGCGTCCGCACCTAGCTGCGACGACGCGGAAACGCTGGTGCTCGCCGCGACCGAAGTGTTCGACTACTGAGATGAACACACAGGTCGATGTCGCCCGGGCCTATCTGGACGCGTTGCTCAGCCACGACGGCAACTCGGTGCCCATCGAACCCCG
This sequence comes from Rhodococcus sp. T2V, assembly GCF_029269925.1. Taxonomy (NCBI): domain Bacteria; kingdom Bacillati; phylum Actinomycetota; class Actinomycetes; order Mycobacteriales; family Nocardiaceae; genus Rhodococcus; species Rhodococcus sp. T2V. The sequence goes on along the minus strand of NZ_JARJBD010000010.1, from coordinate 151,333 downwards.
GGCCGTGCGGTACGAGATGGGGCTGAAGACGGCATTCTCCGGAAATCACCTGCGCCGAAGCCTGTCCGGCGGCCCCCAGTACCGGGTGATCCGGTCGATCCGCGACTGCGTGTGGACGGTCGACGGCGACGACGTCACCGTCGACTACCTCCTGGACGCCGGACTCCTCGGCCGCACCCTCGCGACGGTCCGGGTGATCGAGACGTTCCGGATCCCGCCACACGACCTGCGCATCCACCGCATCGACGCGAAGATCCGGCGACCCTGAGCGGTTGTCGCGCTGGGACTTCCGGTAGGTGAGTGGCAAAGTGTGCTCGCGCACGCTTTGCCACTCACGTACCCGTCAGGCGAGCGTTTCGTGCGCTGCGGGAACGGAACCCAGGCGACCGGCCTGGAAGTCCTCGAACGCCTGCAGCACCTCGGCCTTGGTGTTCATGACGAACGGTCCGGCCATCGCGACGGGCTCGCGGATCGGCTTGCCGCCGAGGACGAACACCTCGAACGACTCGGTCCGCGAATCCTGCGTGTCGGCCGCGGCGATCGTCAGGGTGTCACCGCGTCCGAAGACGGCCGTCTGACCCATGCGGATCGGGCGGCGCTCCGCACCGACGAGTCCGTCGCCCGCGAGGACGTAGGCGAGCGCGTTGAACTCGGGGTTCCACGGCAGCGTCAAGCTCGCACCCGGCGCGACCGTCGCGTGCACGAGGCTGATCGGCGTGTAGGTGGAACCGGGACCGTGGTGACCGTCCACGTCACCGGCGATGACGCGAACGAGAGCGCCGCCGTCGGACGAGGACAGCAGGGCCACCTTCGCGCCGGTGATGTCCTGGTAGCGGGGTGCGGCCATCTTGTTGTCGCGCGGCAGGTTCACCCACAGTTGGACGCCGTGGAACAGGCCACCGCTCGTCACCAGATGCTCGGGCGGGGTCTCGATGTGCAGGATGCCGCCGCCCGCGGTCATCCACTGGGTGTCGCCGCCACCGATGGTGCCGCCGCCGCCGTTGGAATCCTGGTGCTCCATGATGCCGTCGATCATGTAGGTGACGGTCTCGAAGCCGCGGTGCGGATGCCACGGGGTGCCTTTGGGTTCACCGGGTGCGTAGTCGACCTCGCCCATCTGGTCCATGTGGATGAACGGGTCGAGGGCCGGCAGGTCGATGCCGGCGAACGCGCGGCGCACCGGGAACCCTTCGCCCTCGTACCCGACCGGTGCGGTGGTGAGCGAGCGGACCGGGCGGTCGACGGCGCCGGGAGCAGGTGCGTCGATACGCGGCAGGGCAAGGATGTTGTCGACCGTCACGGCTGGCATGGGGTGTCTCCTCGTACTCAGGTAATTGATTGTTCAACTACTTCATGGTGTGTAACACCCGCTGCGTCCAGGTATTCCCACAGGGCGGCTCCGCCGCCTGTGAGTGGTTTGCGAGTGCGGAGACTCGTTAACCACGCACAGGCGCGGAGCGCCTACTAGTTGAGGACGTTCTCGTGGTCCGGGCAGTACCGCGTGATCGCGCCGATGATGTACGGGTAGACGCCGTCGTTGGTGAGCATCGGCGTCCACTCCTCACGCACCTGGTCGAGCGGCTTGCCCGCGTCGAGGGCGGTGCAGATCTCGCCGGCCTGATGGACCGCCAGGTCGTCGTCGGTGACGGTCTGGTTGTTCGCGCGCAGGTAGGCCAGGTAGTCGGCGGCCGTCTGCGGGTCGTCGGCGACCGCGAACACTCGGCTGCCGGGCGCGGTGGCGGCGGTCGTCCGCGCTGCCACGGACACCGAGGCGGACGTGGTCTCGGATGCTGCGGTGTCGGTGTCGCCACCACCGCAGGCGGTGAGGAGTGCCGCGGAGCAGACGGTGAGGGCGGTCAGAGCAAGGGTGCGGCGCATGGGGCGTGTGATTCCTTTCGAGGCCTGTGACGGCGACGATCGTATCGCCTGCGGGGCCGGTGTTCCCGGCGGCGATCACCCACGCTGTTCCCGGTCAGAGACCGCGATCGATCAGGTCCAGGATCTCCTCGCTTGTGGCGGCATGAATCTTGTCGACCGCGGCGGCATGCGCGTCGTCGGACGTTCCGACCTCGGCGAGGAGGCTTCCGAGGCGTTGCGCGATGGCCGACCGCGCCTCGGCGTCGTCGCCGAGTTCGGCGATGGTGGCGCGAAGCCGGTCGACGTCGGCGAGCGCCACCGACATCGGATCCGGAACGAGTTCCGAGCGCAGGAACTCGGCGACGGCCCGCGGGCTCGGGTGGTCGAACACCATGGTCGGCGGCAACCGCAGTCCCGTGGCGGCGCCGAGATGGTTGCGGAGCGCGACGGCCGCGAGTGAATCGAAGCCGAGTTCCTTGAACGCCTGGTCGGGGTCCACGGAGTCCGACGCGTCGTAGCCGAGCACGGTGGCGGCCCCGCCCCGCACCAGGTCGAGCATCAGGTGCCGCTGCTCGGGAATCGACAGGTCGGCGAGTCGCTGCGACCAGTCCGACGGCCCCGACCCGTTCGGCCCGGTCACGACGGAGTCCGATCCGGCGGCGTGCGGGCGCGACTCCCGGATCAGGCCCCGCAGCGGTGGGGGAACGTACGGTGCGGCCGAACCGGAGTGGTCGAATCGCGCGGCCGCGACGGTGGGGGCACCGGCGGCCAGCGCGCTGTCGAACAGCGCCAGGCCGTCGGCTGCGGGCATCGGCACCATCCCGCTGAGACGGGCGCGGGCGAGGTCGATGGCACCGAGGTTGTCGGTCATGGCGCTGGGTGTCGCCCACATGCCCCACGCGATCGAGAGTCCGGGCAGCCCGAGGGCGTGCCGGTGATGGGCGAGGGCGTCGAGGAACATGTTCGCGGCCGCGTAGTTCGCCTGCCCGGGAGCGCCGAGGACGCCGGCGAGCGAGGAGAACACGACGAACGCCCGCAGGTCGCTGTCCGCGGTCAGCCGGTGCAGGTGCCAGGCCGCGTCGACCTTCGGCCGCAGGACCGTGTCGAGTCGCTCGGGGGTCAGCGACGCCAGGGTGCCGTCGTCGATCACGCCTGCCGCGTGGATCACCGCCGTCAGTGGATGCTCGGACGGTATCCCCGCCAGCAACCCGGCGACCGCCGACTCGTCCGCGGTGTCGCAGGCGACGATGCTCACCTCGGCGCCCAGATCGCTCAGTTCGCGGTGCAACCGGTCGCTGCCCTCGGCGCCGGGCCCGCGCCTGCTGGTCAGCACCAGGTGCCGTACCCCGTGCTCGGTCACCAGGTGGTGGGCGACCAGAGATCCGACCGTGCCGGTGCCGCCGGTGACCAGCACCGTGCCGCCGGGATCGAACGGCGTCGGTTCGTCGACGGCGGGCATGCGCCGCAACCGCGGTGCGCACAGGGTGCCGTTCCGGGCCGCCACCTGCGGTTCCCCGCTCGCCAGTGCCGACGTGATCGCGGCCTCGGCGTCCGACGCGTCGTCGAGGTCGATCAGCACGAACCGGTCCGGGTTCTCGTTCTGCGCGGAGCCCACCAGGCCCCACACCGCCGCGGCCGCGAGGTCGGAGCGAGCGTCGTGGTCCTGCCCGTCGTCGGTGACCATGGCATTGCGGGTCACGATCACGAGCGGGTTGTCGGCGAACGTCTCGTCGTCCTGCCACTCCTGCAGCAGTCGCAGCACCCGCGCGCACAGTTCGTGGGTCGCGTCCGGACCGTGGTCGTCGTCGGTCGCGCACCCCACCAGCACCGTCCACGGACGCCGGTCGTCCTCGTCCGGCCCGGACTCCATCGCCGTCCGCAACGCCTCCAGGTCGGGACACCCCGGGAACGTCGAACCGATGCCCGGGTCGCCGAACCCGTCGGCGCCGAGGACGACCACCGGTCCGCGAGGCTCGGACGGCGCGACCTCCACCCGAATCCAGGCGGTCCGGTGCAGTCGCAGCGACGCCGGACGGCCCCCGTCGTCCGCCCGCTGCACCACGCGCAGCGCATCGACGGTCAGCACCGGTTCACCGGCGGGGTCGACGGCGGCGACGCGGTGCCTCCCGTCGTCGCCGGGCGTGAACCGGGCGGTCACCGCGTCGGCACCGACGGTGTGCAGACGGATTCCCGACCAGGTCGACGGCCAGCCGTCCCACCCGAGGAGGGGTTCGATCGCGGCCTGCAGCAGCACCGGGTGGATGCCGAACCCACTCGTGTCGACGCCGTCTCCGAGCCGCACTTCGGTCTCGGTGTCGCCCGGATCCTGTTGCGGCACTGAGGCGGACGAGCCGGCGACGTCGTCGATTGTCGCCGACGCGTTCCGAACCCAGCTGTCCGGGCTGTCGGTGTCACCCGACTTCGACGAGACGGTGACGCTGCGAGCCCCGGTGGTGCCCGGCGGCGACACGAGCACCCGGATCGAGGCCAGTCCCGACGTCGGGAGGACGAGCGGGTGGTGCAGGGTGAGTTCGTCGATGTGGTCGAGACCGACGTGGTGGGCCGCGTGCAGGGCGAGTTCGACCGGCACCGCGGGCAGCACCGTCTTCGCCTCGCCGTGATCGGGTGCCGGGGAGTCGCCGTCGTCGACCGACGGTGACACGAGCCAGGGATCCCGGTGCAGCGACAGCTGTCCCGTGAACAGGGTCGCGTCGTCGTCGAGGGTCACCGCGGCACCGAGCAGCGGATGATCGGACGGGGTCAGCCCCAGTTCGGTCGGATCGCCGGTGTTCCGGACGGCCGCCGTCGGCCAGTAGGAGCGGCGCTGGAATGCGTACGTGGGCAGGGCCACGCGACGGCGGCCGGGCAGCACCCGATCCCAGTCGACGGTTGCGCCCTGCACGTAGGCGGCGGCGACCGCCTCGATGATCCCGTGCGCCTCGTTCTCGCGCCCGGGCAGTGTGGCGATCGTGTTCGGGACGACCTCGGCGGCGAGTGCCGCCAGGGTCGCACCGGGACCGACCTCGACGAGGCGGGTGACGCCGAGTTCGTCGAGGGCACGAACGCCGTCGTGGAACCGCACCGTGTGCCGGATGTGCCGGGTCCAGTACTCCGGGGACACGAGTTCGTCGGCGGTGGCGACGCGTCCGGTGATGTTGGAGACGACCGGGATCTTCGGCGGCTGTGCCGTCAGCTTGGACAGCACGGCGGTGAACTGGTCGAGGATGGGATCCATCAGGGTCGAGTGGAAGGCCCGTTCGACCCGCAGGCTCGTGGTCTTCAGTCCGGCGGCGGACAGTTCGGCGGCGACGGCGTGCACGTCGCGTTCGCCGCCGGCGAGGACGACGGACTCGGCGCCGTTGACGGCCGCGAGATCGACGCGGCCGTCGATCCGCGGCAGGATGTCTTCCTCGCGTGCCCGGACGGCGATCATCAGACCCGGTTTGGTGGACTGCATCAACCGTCCCCGGTCGCCGACCAGGGCAGCCGCATCGGGCAGGCTGAACACGCCCGCGACGTGGGCCGCGGTGATCTCGCCTATCGAATGGCCGATCAGGTAGTCGGGGGTGATGCCCCACTCCCGCAGCAGCCGGTACAGCGCGACCTCGATGGCGAACAGGGCCGGCTGGGTGTATTCGGTGCTGTCGAGCTTCGCGCCGTCGTCCTCGTCCCAGATGACCTGCCGTACCGGGGTTTCCACATGCTCGTCGAGTACGGAGCAGACCTCGTCCAGTGCCGTCGCGAACACCGGGTAGGCGTCGTAGAGGCCGCGGCCCATGCCGATGCGCTGCGCGCCCTGGCCGGTGAACATGAACGCCGTCTTGCCGCGGGCGCTCGTCCCGGTGACGACGTTGCCGCCGGGACGCTCCGTGACGATGCGGGCGAGGCCGTCGCGCAGGTCGTCCAGCGTTTGCCCGATCACCGCGGCGCGATGCGTGAAACCGGATCGGGTGGTGGCCAGCGAGTAGGCGAGGTCGGCCGGGTCCGGGAGTTCGGTCTCGCTCGTGTCGAGGAATTCCGCCAACCGGGTGGCCTGCGCGCGCAGTGCGTCGCCGGTCTTCCCGGAGAGCACCCACACCAGTGGCGACGCCGACGGCGGCGAGGCCTCCGGCACCACGTCCTCGGGTGGCTGTTCGAGGATCATGTGCGAATTGGTGCCGCTGATCCCGAACGACGACACGGCCGCCCGCCGGGGCCGCCCGGTGTCCGGCCAGGCGACCGATTCGGCGAGCAGTGACACCTCGCCCGCGGTCCAGTCGACGTGCCGGGTGGGGACGTCGCCGTGCAGGCTCGGGGGCAGCACCCCGTGCCGCATCGCCATCACCATCTTGATCACGCCGGCGACGCCCGCCGCCGCCTGGGAATGGCCGATGTTCGACTTGACGGAACCGAGCCAGAGCGGCCGGCCCTCCCGGCCCTGCCCGTACGCGGCGAGCAGCGCCTGCGCCTCGATCGGGTCGCCGAGCGTCGTGCCGGTGCCGTGCGCCTCCACGGCGTCGATGTCGGTGGGGCCGAGCGCGGCGTCGGCCAGAGCCTGGCGGATGACGCGTTCCTGGGACGGCCCGTTCGGGGCGGTCAACCCGTTGGATGCGCCGTCCTGGTTGACCGCGGATCCGCGGACGATCGCCAGCACCCGGTGCCCGTTGCGCCGGGCGTCGCTGAGCCGTTCCAGCACCACCATTCCCGCGCCCTCGCTGAGCCCGGTGCCGTCGGCCCGGTCGGAGAACGGCTTGCAGCGTCCGTCCGAGGCGAGCCCGCGCTGGCGGCTGAACTCGACCAGCACACCGGGTGTGGCCATCACCGTCGCGCCGCCGGCCAGCGCCAGCGTGCATTCACCGTCGCGCAGCGCCCGCGCCGCGAGATGCATGGCCACCAGCGACGACGAGCACGCCGTGTCCACCGTGACCGCGGGACCGGTGAAGCCGAGCGTGTAGGAGATCCGGCCGGACGCGACGCTGTTGCTGGTCCCCGTCATCAGATAGCCCTCGGCGTCGACGTTGCGCTGCGCCATCAGGTGGAAGCCGTAGTCGCCGCCCATCAGCCCGACGAACACACCGGTGTCGGTGAGCCCGGGTGCGGTCGGCTTGATCCCGGCCTGTTCCAGGGCTTCCCAGGCGCTCTCGAGGAGCAACCGGTGCTGCGGATCCATCGCGATCGCCTCGCGCGGGCTGATGCCGAAGAATGCGGCGTCGAATTCGTCTGCGTCGTAGAGGAATCCACCCTCCTTCATGTACGTGGTGCCGGGCCGGTTCGGGTCGGGGTCGTACACCTCGTCGAGATTCCAGCCCCGGTTGTGGGGATACGCGCCCACCGCGTTGTGGCCGTCGCGGACGAGTCGCCACAGGTCCTCCGGGCTGTACACCTTGCCCGGGTAGCGGCACGCCATCCCGACGATCACGATCGGGTCGTCGTCCCGCCGGGCCCGCGTCGGGCCTGCCGGCTGCGGAGCCGCCTCGTCCCCGAGCAGTCGGGACACCAGTTCCTGGGTGAGCGCGTCCGCGGTGGGATGGTCGAACACCACCGTCGCGGCCAGACGCACACCGGTGGCGGTCGCCAGCTGATTGCGCAGTTGCACCGCGGTCAGCGAGTCGAAACCGAGTTGCTTGAAGGCACGTTCCGGATCGATCGCCTCCTTGCCTTCGTGACCCAGCACGGCCGCCACGTGGGTGGTGACGATGTCGAGCACCCGGCTGTGCCGCTCTCCGGGGTCCAGTGCCCGCAACTCCTCGGCCAGGCCGGTCGGGGAATCGGCGGCAGCGGCGCGGCGACGACGGACCCCGAGCACCCGGCGCAGGATCGGCGGCAGCGACTCGCCCTCGGAGCGGGAGGCGCGCGTCGACAGCCGGACCGGCACGATCAACGGACGATTCACGGCGAGTGCGTGATCGAACAGCGCCAGCCCCGCCTCCGGGCTGATGGTGTCGATGCCGTTGCGCTGCAACCTGTCCAGATCGGCCGCATTCAGATGGGACGTCATCCCGCTGGGCCGGTCCCACAGCCCCCAGGCCATGGACGTTGCGGGCAGCCCGCGGGCACGGCGGTGCTGTGCGAGTGCGTCGAGGAAGACGTTCGCCGCCGCATAGTTCGCCTGTCCCGCGCCGCCGAGCACGCCCGCCGCCGAGGAGAACAGCACGAACGCCGACAGGTCGCGGTCCCGTGTGAGGTCGTGCAGATGCCAGGCGCCGTCCACCTTGGGGCGGAGAACCGCGTGCAACTGCTCGGCGCTCAGCGTGGCGGCGGTGGCGTCCTCGAGCACGCCGGCCGCGTGGATCACGCCGGACAGGTCGGGAATGCCGGCGAGCAGCGCGGCCACCGCGTCGCGGTCGGCCACGTCGCACGAGACAGCGTCGACATTTGTTCCCGACGCGGCGAACTCGGCCCGCAGTTCGTCTGCGGCCTCGGCGTCGAGCGCGCGCCGGCCGATCAGCACCAGCCGCCGCACCCCGTGCTGTGCGACGAGGTGCCGGGCGATCAGCCTGCCGATGGTGCCGGTGCCGCCGGTGATCAGGACGGTGCCGTCCGGGCCGAACGTGGCGGGGCCCTCGTCGGGCGCGGCCGTCGCGGGGGTCACCGCGGCGAGCATCGGCGCCAGCAGTACCCCGTCCCGGACCGCGAGCTGAGGTTCGTTGCAGGCCAGGGCCATGGACAGCAGCGCGGGATCGGAGAGTTCACCGGCCACCGCGTCCAGGTCGACCAGGGTGATGCGGTCCGGGTGCTCGTTCTGCACCGCGCCGATCAGCCCCCACGCGGGCGCGGCGGACACGTCGTCGACCGGGTCGTCGTCCCGGACCGCCACCGCGAGCCGCGTCGTGACCAGCAGGCGGGTCTCGGCCAGGCGATCGTCGCCGAGCCAGGACCGGACCGCTCGCAGCGTCGACTCCGCGGCGGCGTGCGACCGGGCCGGCACGTCCGGTTCGTCGCCCGGTGCGCGGTCGAGCCACAGCACGCGACCGTCCGGATCAGCGCCCGCCAGCGCCTCGTCGAGCGGCAGCAGGTCCGCCGGAGACGTGCTGGACGCACCCACCGGCATCCACTCCACCCGGTACAGGCTGTCGCGGACCCGGGCGGCAGGCACACCCGCCTCGCCGAGCGGCCGCAGCGCCAGCGACTCGGCGGTCAGCACCGGTCTGCCCGCCGCGTCGTATGCGGAGACCCGGTACCGCTCGGGCCCGGTCGTTCTGACGTGCACGCGCAGGGCGGTGGCGCCCACGGCGTGCAGTTGCACCTTGTCCCAGGCGAACGGCAGCCGGATGCCGGTGTCCGCGGCTCCGAGCGCAATCAGGTGCAGCGCCGCGTCGAGTACCGCCGGATGGATCCCGTACCCCGCGACCGCGGCGGCCGGGTCCTCTCCGCTCAGCCGGACCTCGCCGTACAGGTCGTCGCCGCGGCGCCACGCCGACTTCAGGCCCCGGAAGGCCGGGCCGTACTCGTAGCCGGCGTCGTCGAGCACGTCGTACAGGCCCCGAACGTCGATCGGCGTGACCTCCGCGGGCGGCCACTGCTGTTCGAGGGAGTCGGCGGTGTCCGCGGCGACCGTGAGCGTGCCGGTGGCGTGCCGGGTCCACGGCGTGTCCGGCGCGGCATCCGCGGGCCGGGAGTGCACCGACACCGTGGATCGGCCCGCCTCGCCGTCGGCGAGCACGCTCACCTGCAATGCCACCTCGCCCTCGGCGGGAATCACCAGGGGTGCCTCGATGGCGAGTTCCTCGAGCCGGCCGCACCCGACGCGGTTCCCCGCGTGCAGGGCGAGTTCCACGAAAGCCGTGCCCGGCAGGATGACCGTGCCGTCGACGCCGTGGTCGCTCAGCCAGGGAAGGCGTTGCGGCGACAGCAGTCCCGTGAACACGGCGCCCCGGCCGTCGCCGAGTTCGACCGACGCGGCGAGCATCGGGTGCCCGCCCGACTCCATGCCCGTGGACGCGAAATCGCCCTGCGGAACCGGGCTCTCCAGCCAGTAGCGGCGATGCTGGAAGGCGTACGTGGGAAGGTCCACCCACCGCTGCCGGTCGTCGTGCCGGGCCCAGCTCACCCGGTCCCACTCGACGTGCAGTCCGTGGACCCGCGCCTCGGCGAGCGCGGCGGTGAACTGCCGGAGCCCCGCGCGGTCGCGGCGGATGGTGCCGATGGCGCGGCCGGCGACACCCGCCGCGTCGAGCGTTTCCTGCATCGCCACCGTGAGGACGGGGTGGCTGCACGACTCGACGAACAACCGGTACCCGTCCGCGGCCAGCGATCTCGTCGCCTGCTCGAACCGGACGGTCCGGCGCAGATTGCGGTACCAGTAGTCGGCGTCCAGCGCGGTGCCGTCCAGCACGCCACCGGTCACCGACGAGTAGAACGGAATCCGCGACCGGCGGGGGGTGATCGACGCGAGGACGTCGAGAATCGGCTCACGCAGCACGGACACGTCCGCGCAGTGGGAGGCGTATTCCACCGCGATCCGCCTGGCCTGGACGCCGTCGCCCTGCAATTGTGCGATCAGAAGGTCGAGGGCGTCGACGGGGCCGGATATCACTGTCGCGGACGGACCGTTGATCGCCGCGACCTCGACGGCGCCCGCCCAGGGCTGGATCTTCTCCCGCACGAGGTCCGCGGGCAGCGTCACCGACGCCATCCCGCCGCCCCGCCGGGCCGACGCGCCGATCACCCGGCTGCGGGCCGCCACGACGAGCGCCGCGTCGGACAGGCTCAGCGCCCCCGAGACGTACGCGGCCGCGATCTCGCCCTGCGAATGCCCGACGACCGCCGCCGGTTCGACGCCGTGGGAACGCCACAGCCCCGTGAGCCCGACCATCATCGCGAACAGCGCCGGTTGCACCACGTCGACCCGGTCGAGCGCGGCAGGATCGCGGTCGCGCAGCACGTCCAGCAGCGAGAAGTTCGTGTACGGGGCCAGTGCTTCGGCGCACTCCCGCACGGTGTCGGCGAACACCGGTGACGTGTCCAGCAGTTCGGTGGCCATGCCCACCCACTGCGATCCCTGGCCGGGGAAGACGAACACCGGCCGGTCGCCGGCCTCCAGCGCCACACCGGTGACCACGTCGGCGCTGGGCGCGCCGCGGCTGAGCGCGTCGAGACCGTTCAGCAGGGCGTGGGGCTGTGCGCCGATCACGGCGGCGCGATGGTCGAACGTGGCCCGGGAACCCAGCAGGGCGCCTGCCACCGCGGCCGGCGTCAGGTCGGGGTGGCCGGTGACGTACTCGCGGAGCCGCTCGGCCTGCGCGCGCAGTGCGGGCTCGGTGTGTCCCGACACGAACCAGGCGACGACTTCGTCAGGTGGACGGGGTGGTTCGCCAGGTGAAGGCTCGACCGGCGGCGCCTCTTCCAGCACGACGTGCGCGTTGGTGCCGCTGATGCCGAACGACGAGACCGCGGCCCGGCGGGGACGGTCGGATTCGGGCCACTCCCGGTTCTCGGTGAGCAGCGACACCGCACCGGCGGACCAGTCGACGTGCGGGGTCGGCCGGTCCACGTGCAGGGTCTTCGGCAGGACACCGTGCCGCATCGCCATGATCATCTTCATCACTCCGGCGACGCCCGCGGCCGCCTGGGTGTGCCCGAGGTTCGACTTCACCGAGCCGAGCCACAGCGGACGGTCGGCGGGGCGCTCGCGGCCGTAACCGGCCAGGAGGGCGGACGCCTCGATCGGGTCACCCAGTTTCGTGCCCGTGCCGTGCGCCTCGACCACGTCGACGTCGCCGGGCCCGAGCCCCGCATTCGCCAGCGCCTGCGCGATCACCCGCTCCTGCGCCTGCCGGTTCGGTGCGGTCAGTCCGTTGCTGGCGCCGTCCTGGTTCACCGCGCTGCCCCGGATGACGGCCAGGATCCGGCGACCCTTGCGCTCCGCGTCGGACAGTCGCTCCAGCGCGACCATCCCCGCGCCCTCACCCCACGCCGTGCCGTCCGCCGCGGCGGAGAACGCCTTGCACCGCCCGTCGCGGGCCAGCCCGCGCTGGCGGCTGAACTCCACGAACACCGCGGGGGTCGCCATGACGGTCGCCCCGCCCGCCAGCGCCAGTTCGCACTCACCGCTGCGCAGCGCCTGCATCGCGAGGTGGATGGACACCAACGACGACGAGCACGCGGTGTCGACCGTGATCGCGGGTCCGTTGAGGCCGAAGCTGTACGCCACCCGGCCGGACGCGACGCTCATCGCGTTGCCGGTGATGAAGTAACCCTCCAGATCTTCGGGCGGCATGCCGCCCGCCCGCGCCGCGTAATCGATGCCGGACAGCCCGGTGAAGACGCCGACCTGCCTGCCGTGCACCGACCGCGGGTCGATGCCGGCATGCTCGAACGTCTCCCAGCTCGTCTCGAGGAGAAGCCGCTGCTGCGGGTCCATCGCCAGCGCCTCGCGCGGCGAGATGCCGAAGACCTCGGGATCGAACCCGGCGGGGTCGTCGAGGAAACTGCCCTGCACCGTGTACGTCTTACCGGCCTGCTCGGCCTTCGGGTCGTAGAGATCCGCCAGGCCCCAGCCGCGGTCCTCGGGGAACCCGGCGACGGTGTCCGAACCCGACTCGACCAGCCGCCACAGGTCCCGCGGCGATCGCACACCGCCGGGGAACCGGCAGCCCATGCCGATGACGGCGATCGGTTCGCGGCTCACGCCCTCGACCTCACGGAGCTTCTCCCGCGCCTGATAGAGGTCCGCGGTGACGCGCTTCAGATAGTCGAGAAGCTTCGCCTGATCGGCCATACGAGGTCCTATCCGAGATCCGCCATACGTAGCGCGGAAACCTCGATTGTATCCGCCGTCACGATGCGGATGGAGCGGTCCGAGCTTCGCGCCGACGACCGATCCACCTGGTCAGCTCGGCACGCCCAGGGGATACCCACCGTCGCTCCGGTGTATGCCGATTCCGGCTGTTCGGCTTCCCGGCGACCACCGCTGTCGGTAGTGTTGCGACTCCGAGCAGGATCCGTATCGAGGAGGTGAGACCCGTGTCCGTTCGTTCAGCTCGGGTGCTCTCACTTCGCGACCGCGCGGTCGTACCGACATAAGGTGACCGGGAGAGCGCCCATCGGCATTCCGAAAGGCTCTCCCATGCCAGTGTCTCTCTCCCCGTCCCTCGAATTCGTCCTCGTCACGAGGCTGCGCGCCGCCGGCTGTGTGTTTGCCGAGGACGAGGCGCGCCTGATCGTCTCCGCCGCCCGGACGTCGGATGAACTCGCCTCGATGCTGGACCGCCGCGTCGCAGGGGTCCCCCTCGAACACGTCCTCGGCTGGGCTGAATTCTGCGGGCTGCGGATCGAGGTCGATCCGCAGGTGTTCGTGCCGCGGCGTCGCACCGCGTTCCTCGTCGAGCAGGCCGCCGCCCTCGCGCGCCCGCGCGCCGTCGTGGTCGACCTGTGCTGCGGTTCGGGGGCGGTGGGCGCCGCGCTCGCCGACACCCTCGACGGCGTCGAGGTGTACGCGGTCGACATCGACCCTGCCGCGGTCCGGTGCGCGCGACGCAACCTCGCCGAACCGGCCCGGGTGTTCGAGGGCGACCTGTACGCGCCGTTGCCGACCGCGCTGAGGGGACGCATCGACGTCCTGGTGGCCAACGCCCCCTACGTGCCCACCGATGCGATCAGGTTGATGCCGCCGGAAGCGCGGTTCCACGAGCCGCGGGTTTCACTGGACGGCGGCGCCGACGGACTCGACATCCAGCGGCGCGTCACCGCCGGGGCGCGCGACTGGCTCGCGCCGGGCGGTCATCTGCTGATCGAGACCAGCGAGAGTCAGGCCCCGCTCACCGCCGAGGCGTTCGCGGCGGCCGGGCTCATCACCCGGATCGAGACGTCCGACGAGGTGGGCGCCACCGTCGTCGTCGGCACCAACCCCAGGTGAGCGGCCACCCCCAGGTGAGCGGCAAAGCGTCCCGGGGCACACTTCGTCACTCACGTGGGGAGTCGATCCGCACACGTGAGATGCACCTCATCGACTGTTTCGAGTGACGCGACCGCTCGTAGGGTGAGTGGTCGTGTCGGTAGGTGCGCGGGATCAGGGAACCGGATCGCGGGATCACGGTGTGCCGATCCCTGCGCCGGCCCCGGCACGGTCGCTGCTTCTCGGGGTGCCCAAGCTGGGTCGACGCTGGCCGGGCGTGGTCCGTGCCGGCGTGGCCGTGGGCCTGCCCGCGCTGGCGGGGGTCGCGCTCGGACATTCGGCTGTCGCCGCGACCGCCACCCTGGGCGCGTTCGCCGTCGTCTACGGCGAGGGCCGGGCGTACCGGGTGCGGTGGCGGGTGGTGTCGATCGCCGCCGCCGTGATGGTGCTCCTGGCCGGCGTCGGCGCCGTGGTCGGCGGGTTCGTGCACGACGCGACGGCGGCGGGCGGGTCCGCGCTGTGGGGGATGGCGCTCGTCCTCGCGATGACCGTGGTCGTCGCCGTCTGCGCGTTCGTCGTCGACGGACTGCGTCTCGGCGCGCCGGGCGCCTTCCTTCCGCTGCTCACCGTGGAGATCGCGTCCGCGCTGCCTGCGCTCGGTGTCTCCGTGGCGGAGGTGACGGCCTGGGCGGCGGCCGGGGCGGTGTCGGCGTTGCTCGTGTCGATGTCGGGGCGGATCGTTCGTCCCCGCACCCCCGAGCGCGCCGCGGTCGCGACCGCGGTCGCCGCAGTCGACACCGCACTCTGCGACGGGTCCTCGCCCGGTTCCCGGCGGGACGCGGTGCGGTCGCTGCACGCCGCGTGGCAATGCCTCCACGACGCCGCCCTCGTCGGCGGTGATCACCCGTTGACCCGCACGTTGCGCGCGGCGCACCTGCGGTGTGCGGCGACGGTGGACGGTGTCGACGCGGACCACGCGTCGGACGTCGACGACCTGCGGCCGCAGGTCCCGCTGCCGCGGCCGTCGATCCGCTATCGGCTCGGCCGGGCTTCGCATCTGCGGGGCCGGTCCTGGACGATCGTCGCGCGACTGCTGGTCGCGTGCCCCGCGGCCGGTCTCCTCGCGCTGGGGTTCGGCGTCGGCAGGCCCGACTGGGCGGTGATCACCGCGGCGATGATCCTGCACCAGGGACCGGACCGGGTGCTGGGGACGTACCGCGGGCTGCACCGGTTCTTCGGAACGGTGCTCGGACTGGTGGTGCTCGCCGTGCTGTCGTCGCTCGACCTGTCGGCGGCGGTGCTGGTGCTCGTGGTGGCGGGTCTGATGGCGGGGATTGAGGCGTTCCTCGTCCGCAATTACGGGCTGGCGATGGTGTTCATCACCCCGCTCGCCCTGGTTCTCGGTAGCCGCGGCACGCACGTGGACCTGATGACCGTGTCCCGCGACCGGCTCGTCGAGACCGTGCTCGGCGTCGCGGTGGCGCTGGTGGTGCTGTGGACGGTGCTTCCTGGTTCGTACCGGCGGATCCTGAGCGACGCGGACGAGCAGGTGGCCGCGACGATCGGGCGGCTCGGCGATGCCCGGGAACCGGGTGCCGTCGCCGAACTCTGCCGGGATCTCGAGTTCGATCTGCACGCATCCACGACCGCCGCGATCACCGCCGCCCACACCGACCCGGCGTGGACCCGCGACCGGTGGCCGGAGCACCATCATCTGCACGAGCTCGGGTACCGAATCCTCACCCGGCACTTCGGACCTCGTCTTTAGCCGGTCGTCGCCGGATTCCCGCTGTTAGGGTTCGGTGATGGGTCCTGTGACGGGAATCGGAACAGTATTTCGGGCCTCGTTGGCCGCGGCTCTCTGCGTCGGGGTGCTGGCCGCGTGCTCGTCGGACGAGGAACCGCAGAGCGATCCGGCGGCCACGTGCGCGGACGTTCCCAACGGCACCCCGGTCTCCAAGGCGCCGCCACCGCCCGGCCCGGCGCCGACCACCCAGAACCTCGCGACCAATCCCGAGATCGCCACCGTGTACCGCTCCGGGATGACGCCCGTGACCACCGCGTCGTATGCGGTCTCCACCGCCAATCCGGTGTCGACGCAGGCCGCGTGCGAGGTGCTGCGGGACGGCGGGACGGCCGCCGACGCGCTGATCGTGGCCCAGACCGTTCTCGGTCTCGTCGAACCGCAGTCCTCCGGAATCGGCGGCGGTGCGTTCCTGCTCTATTACGACGCCGGGCAGAACAGTGTCGAGGCGTACGACGGGCGCGAGGTCGCGCCGATGGCCGCGACGGAGAACTACCTCCGCTGGATCAGCGACACCGACCGCACCGAGCCCAAGCCCGACGCCCGCGCGAGCGGACGGTCCATCGGGGTGCCGGGCGTCCTGCGGATGCTCGAGATGGCGCACCGCGACCACGGGCGGGACGCGTGGCGGGAACTGTTCGACCCGGCCATCTCCCTCGCCGACCAGGGGCTCGAGATCAGCCCGCGGATGGCCGGGCAGATCGCCGCGTCCGCGCCCGACCTGGCCGTCGACGAGCCGTCGAAGGCGTACTTCCTGAACCCCGACGGCAGCCCGAAGCCGGCCGGGACGAAGCTGACGAACCCGGCCATGGCCAAGACGCTCGGAGCGATCGCCGCGGGCGGCGCCGACGCCTTCTACACCGGGGCGATCGCCCAGGGCATCGTCGACGCGACGGCGACCGCGTCGGGCGGCCGCACCCCCGGCCAGATGACCCTCGACGACCTCGCCAACTACCAGGCGAAGAAGCGGACACCGCTGTGCACGCCGTACCGCGACCACGAGATCTGCGGCATGCCGAACCCGTCGTCCGGCGGCACCGCGGTCGCGGCGACGCTCGGCATCCTGGAGAACTTCGACCTGTCGCAGTACGGGCCGACGAACCTCGACGACAACGGCGGAAAGCCGACAGCGGAGGCCGTGCACCTCATCTCCGAGGCCGAGCGCCTGGCGTACGCCGACCGGGACAAGTACGTCGCGGATTCCGATTTCGTTCCGCTGCCCGGCAATTCCCTCGACACACTGCTGAACGAGGACTACCTGAAGCAGCGGGCCGGCCTCATCGACCCGGGCAAGAGCATGGGCACTGCGCAACCCGGCAACTTCGGGCCCGTTCCGCTCGGTGTGCAGCCGCAGGACAAGGAACACGGCACCAGCCACATCTCGATCGCCGACCAGTACGGCAACGTCGCGGCGATGACGACGACGGTGGAATCGGCGTTCGGCTCGTTTCACATGACGGACGGCTTCGTGCTCAACAATCAGCTCACCGACTTCTCGGCCCAGCCGGTCGGCCCCGACGGGGCGCCCCTCGCCAACCGCGTCGAACCGGGGAAGCGGCCGCGGAGTTCGATGGCACCGACACTCGTCTTCGACCGCGGCAGTGACGGCTCACGCGGCGACGTCCAGTTCGCGACCGGGTCGCCGGGCGGTTCGGTGATCATCCAGTTCGTCGTGAAAACGCTCGTGGGAATGCTGGATTGGGGCCTGAACCCGCAGCAGGCCGTGTCGGCGGTCGACTTCGGGGCGGCCAACACCCCGGTCACCGGCGTCGGCGGAGAGCATCCGAACATCGACGCGGTCGACGACGGCGCCGCCGACCCGTTGATCGTGCAACTGCGGGCGATGGGTCACCAGGTGTCGGTCGCACCGCAGTCCAGCGGGCTCAGTGCGCTGCAGCGTCAGGACTCGGGGTGGGTCGGCGGCGCGGACCCGCGGCGGGAGGGCGCGGTGATGGGTGACGGCACCGGCTGAACCGCGAATGAGGTGTGAAAAAGAAGGGGGCGGTGTGAAAAAGAAGGGGATAGTCCATCCGATGGTTCAGACCCCGACCGGCGGGGAACCCATCGACCATGGCGAACAGCGATGTGAACGATCCCCCGGACGGCACCTGGGCGTTCTTCGACCATTCCGAGGGTGACACAGGGAAATAGAGGCCCATCGTGCTCGTCAGCGACCCACGGAAAGTGGGGGTCGAAGAGGAATTCCATCTCATCGATCGCAAGACCCGGCGCCTGACCACCCGCGCGCCGGAATTGCTGGCACGACTTCCCGACGACGTGTACGTCGACGAACTCCAGCAGTGCGTCGTCGAGGTGAACAGCGGTGTGTACGCCGACCTCGCCGGCCTGCGCAGCGATCTGGAGCGGCACCGGACGGTGCTGATCGACGCGGCCGAGGGGCTCGGGATCGGGGTGGCGGCCGCGGGTTCGATGCCGCTGGCGCTGCCCGCCGAGATGCACGTGACGGGGACGCGGCGCTACCGGCGGATGCTCGCGGACTACCAGATGCTCGCCCGTGAGCAGCTGATCTGCGGCACCCAGGTTCACGTCGACCTGCCCGACCGTGACGAGGCCGTGCAGGTCGCGCACCGTGTCGCCCCGCACATGCCCGTCCTCCTGGCGCTCAGCGCGAGCTCCCCGTTCAGGTCGGACGGTGCGGACACCGGCTATGCCAGCGCGCGGACGCTTCTGTGGTTGCGCTGGCCCAGCACCGGTCCGGCCGCGCCCGTCGCCTCGGCCGTCGAGTACGGCGCCCTGATCGACGACCTGGTCGCGAGCGGGGTGATCAGCGACCCGGGCATGGCGTATTTCGACGTCCGGCCGTCGGTGAAGCTTCCGACCCTGGAGCTGCGGGTGTGCGACAGCTGCCCGCGGCTGGACACGGTCGTGCTCGTCGCCGCCCTGTTCCGGGCGCTCGTCGAACGCGAGGTGGAGGGTCTGCGCGCCGGGACGAAGGGCGTCGAGGTGGTCCCGACCCTGACGCGGGCGGCGTTGTGGCGGGCGGCGCGGTCGGGGTTGGAGGGGGAGTTGGTCGACGTGCGATTTCCGCAGGCGCGTCCCGCGTCGGACCTCGTCGGCGACTTCGTGAACTCGCTGCGACCGCAGCTCGAGCAGGCAGGCGACTGGGACACCGTGCTGGAGTTGTCCGCCGAGGCGTCCGCCCACGGGAGTTCCGCGGCCCGGCAACGTCATGCGCTCGCTCGCCGAGGCCGGCTCACCGACGTCGTCGACCTGCTGCTCGCGGAGACGGCGGGCCGCACCGAACACCTCCCGGAGGTGGAGGTCCCGCCCGCGCCGCCCCGGACGGACCCGACCTCGATCGGTGGTCGCCGGACCCGGCGGTACTGGAGCGCCAGGCTGTGGGATCGCGCCGACACCGCCGACATGACGTGGACGGAGTCGACGGAGCTCGACGAGAAAAAACTGATCGAGTGGCGCCGGGATCTGCACGCGCATCCGGAGCTGTCGTTCGAGGAACGCCGGACCACCGGAATCGTGCGCAACCACCTCATGGGTCTCGGACTCGACCCCGTCGTGTTGCCCGGCGGCACCGGCCTGTGGTGCGACCTCGGCCCGGAGACGGGCGACTGCGTCGCACTGCGCGCCGACCTCGACGCACTCCCGGTTGCCGAGACGACGGGCCTCCCGTTCGAGTCGACGGTCCCCGGGGTGTCGCACGCCTGCGGTCACGACGCCCACACCACGATGCTGATGGGGGCGGCGTCGGTCCTCGTGAAGTACCCGCCGCCGACCCGGGTCCGGCTCATCTTCCAGCCCGCCGAGGAGACGACACCCGGCGGTTCCGTCGACACGATCGCCGCGGGCGCACTCGACGGGGTGTCGAAGATCTTCGCACTGCACTGCGACCCGCACCTCGAAGTCGGCAAGCTCGCCACCCGGACCGGGCCGATCACCTCGTCCAACGACTCCGTCACCGTGCGGTTGTGGTCGTCGGGCGGGCACACCGCCCGACCGCACCTGACCGGCGATCTGATCCACGCCGCCGCCGTCCTGGTGACGGGACTCGCGTCCGTGCTCGACCGCCGCATCGACGCCCGCACCGCGACCGTCCTCACCTGGGGCAAGGTGGCCGCGGGGCAGGTCGCGAACTCCGTGCCCGAGTCGGGTGAACTGGTCGGCACCCTGCGCAGTGCGTCCCGCGAGACGTGGGCCTTGCTCGAACCGCTGGTCACGGACGCGATCTGCCACCTGCTCGCACCGTACAACGTGCGGTACGAGCTCTCCTACCGGCAAGGTGTCCCGCCCGTCGTCAACGATCCCGACTGCACCGCCGACCTGCGTGAGGCGATCGAATCGGTCGTCGGCTTCGACCACCTGGGCGAGGCCCACCAGTCCAGCGGCGGCGAGGACTTCGCCTGGTACCTCGAGAAGGTCCCGGGCGCGATGGCCAGGCTCGGCGTGTGGGGCGGCACCGGCACACCCCAGGAGCTGCACCAGCCGGGTTTCAACCTCGACGAACGCGCCATGGTGCACGGGGTCCGGACGCTGGTCGCGCTCACCCGGCTCGAAGACGAGTCGGAATGAACGGTCAGGCCGGTTTGGAGGCGGCCTCCGCCAGTTTCGGCACGACGGCGTCGACGGCGTAGGGAAGGCTGAGGACGGTGCCCCAGGTGAGTGCGCCGGAGACGGTGGGGTCGTCGACGAACACGGCCCGTCCGGCCTTCGCCACCGGCAGCGACTGATAGACGGGGTCCGCGGTGATCTGCGCTTCGGCGCCGGGGCTGCTGCCCACGTTCCAGACGAGGACGTCGACGTCGAGGATGTTCAGCTGTTCCTTGCTGATGGTGAATGCGTCCTGGTCGCCCGCGAGCTGGGTGATCTGCTCCGGGACGACGAATCCGAGCGACGTCATCAGGCGTGAGCGGGGGTCGTTCGGGGAGCGGACGTAGAACGACCCGGCGTCGCCCAGTTCGGCCACGGCGACCGTCTTGCCCTCGAATTCGGGGTGGGCGGCGCGCTGCTGCGCGACCAGGTCGTCGACGTCGGCGACGAGTTGATCCGCCTTCCGGTCCTCGCCGAGGGTGGTGCCGACGATGCGGACGGCGTCCTGCCACGGCATGCCGAAATCGGGGTAGTCCGGCGATGTCGTCACGGTGGGCGCGATCGCCGAGAGTCGCTGATACGCGTCGTCGTCGACGTCGATGTACAGCGCGAGGATCAGGTCGGGGCCGAGTTTCGCGATCTCTTCGTACGCGAAGTTCGCCTCACCGGTGAACTGTCCGCGGTTGAAGACTTCGGGGTGCGCACCGCCGAGCGCGTCCTGGGCCCAGGGCCAGGTGGCGTCCGGATAGTCGCCGTACCAGTCGGTGACGCCGACCGGCGTCCGTCCGAACGCGAGGAGCGTGTCCTGGTCGGAGTAGCCGACGGTGACGATCCGCTGGGGGTCGCCCGGGACTTCGGTCGTTCCCTTCTTGTGCGTCACCGTCCGGGTGTCGCCTTCGGCGCCGGCTTCGGTGCCGGACGAGCACGCTGCGGCGACGGCGGCCATGCCGACCCCGGCGCTCACGGTCAGGAACTTGCGACGGTTGAGCGTTGGCATCAACTACCTCCCTGTAGGTGAGGCTAACCTACAGGGACTGGGTGGGGTCGTGCATCTGTGGCGGGAACGGGGGAGTCGGCTCGGGAATCGGCGGACCCGGGGGCGGCGTCGGCCCCGGCGGACCAGGCTGCGGTCCCGGCTCGGGCGGTGCGGGTTCCGGACCCCGCTCCGGCGGAAACGGGTGGGGCGGTGTCGGTGTCGGCGGCACGGGAGGAGGGCCCGGAGACGGCGGCACCGGCTCCGGGTCGGGCACGGGATTGCCGTGCTCGTCGCGCGCACTCGTCATCGACAGACCACCTTCCGATCGGCTGATTGAGTGGTACCCGGAACGGGCATCCCGCAATCACAGGGCAGCTGTGGCCGCCCGGGAACAAAATGCGGGATCGGTGCGTTGTCTAGCAACCGTGCCCCGCAAGTGTGGAATTTCACGACACGGGGAACATGAGCCAAAGGGAGGAAGTCATGGCAACCGACTACGACGCACCACGGGTTACCGTCGACGACGAACTCGCCGCGGACTCGCTCGAAGAACTGAAGACACGGAGGAACGACTCGCAGTCGTCCGTCGTCGACGTCGAGGAGACCGACACGGCGGAGTCCTTCGAACTGCCCGGCGCCGACCTGTCCGGTGAGGAACTCACGGTCCGGGTCGTCCCGAAGAGGGCCGACGAATTCACCTGTAGCAGTTGCTTCCTGGTCCATCATCGTTCGCGTCTCGCGTCCGAAGAGGGCGGGCAGCTGATCTGCCGCGACTGCGCATAGGAGGCCCGCGTGGCCGACGTCAGCAGAACGTTCACCGTCGCCTCACCGCTCGGGGAAGTCGTCGCATACCTGCGTGACTTCGCGAACACCACGGCCTGGGATCCCGGGACCGAGAAGTGCGAGCAGACCACGCCCGGTCCGGTGGCGGTGGGCACGGAATGGCACAACGTGTCCTCGTTCTTCGGGCGCACCACCGAACTCACCTACCGCATGACCCGCGACGACCCCGATCACGTCGTCTTCGAGGGTCGCAACGGAGCCGCGGTCACGTCGGACGACCTGTCGTTCGAGAGGGTGCACGACGCCTCGACGTCGATCACCTACCGCGCGCATCTCGAATTCACCGGCTTGGCGCGCTTCGCCGACCCCGCCGCCCGCCTCGCGTTCGAGGTCCTCGCGGCCAAGACCGTCAGACAGATGACCGAGGTCCTCGAGGCGAGGTAACAGTCCGCCGCACAGCGTGTTTGGCGACGCCCCGAGTCTGGCCGCACACAGTGTGCGGGCGCCCCGCACGATGCGAGGCGCCCGCGTCATGTCGGGACCGATCAGCTGAGGTGATGCACCTCCTGCAGCCCGTAGACCGGTGTCGGGATCTCCTCGTGCCGCGCCTTGAGCTGCAGGGCGAGGTACAGCGAGTAGTGCCGCGACTGGTGTAGGTTGCCGCCGTGGAACCACAGCGCTTCCTGCTGGGTGGGCTTCCACATGTTGCGCTGTTCGCCCTCCCACGGCCCGGGGTCCTTGGTGGTGTCGGAGCCGAGACCCCAGCACTTTCCGACCTTGTCGGCCACTTCCTGGCCCATGAGGTCGGCGGCCCAGCCGTTCATCGACCCGTAGCCGGTGGCGTAGACGACGAGGTCGGCGGGCAACTCGGTGCCGTCGGTGAGAACCACGGCGTCCTCGCTGAGATGGTCGACCTGTCCGGACACGAGGTGGATGCTGCCGTCCGCGACGAGTTCGGACGCGCCGACGTCGATGTAGTAGCCGGACCCGCGGCGCAGGTATTTCATGAACAGACCGGAACCGTCGTCACCGAAATCGAGCTTGAAACCGGCCTTT
The DNA here is from genome assembly GCF_029269925.1 of Rhodococcus sp. T2V. Classification (NCBI taxonomy): domain Bacteria; kingdom Bacillati; phylum Actinomycetota; class Actinomycetes; order Mycobacteriales; family Nocardiaceae; genus Rhodococcus; species Rhodococcus sp. T2V. The sequence goes on along the minus strand of NZ_JARJBD010000010.1, from coordinate 128,479 downwards.
TCGAGTCGTGCGTAGAAGTCTCTGTCCCGGTCGGCGATCTTCTGATAGATCGGGATCTGGAACTCGTGCATGATCTTGTACGGCAGGGACGCGAACGTGAGGTCGGCCTTTTCCGTCGTCATGCCCGCCGCGAGTGCACGCTCCGAGTAGAGGTCGCCGAGGCCGAGGTCCATCAGCGAATCCGACTTCACGATGTGCGTGGACGACCGCTGCAGCATCGTCACGTCGGCGCCGGTCTCGAAGAGCGCCTTGCAGATGTCGTGCGCCGAGTTGTTGGCTCCCACGACGACGACGCGCTTTCCGGCGTAGGCGTCCGGACCGGGGTGCCGGCTCGAGTGGTGCTGTTCGCCGCGGAAGACGTCCTGGCCGGGGAACGTCGGAACGTTCGGTTTGCCCGACATGCCGGTGGCGAGCACCAACTGCTTCGGGTGGAGCACCACCTCTTCGCCGTCGCGGTCGAGGACGACGGTCCACTCCTTCGTCTCTTCGTCGAACTTCGCGGACGTGCAGGTGGTGGACGCCCAGTACGGAATCTCCATCACCTTCGTGTACATCTCGAGCCAGTCGCCGATCTTGTCCTTCGGCGCGAACACCGGCCAGTTGTCCGGGAACGGCATGTACGGCAGGTGGTCGTACCAGACCGGGTCGTGCAGGCACAGCGACTTGTAGCGGTTGCGCCACTGGTCGCCGGGGCGTTCGTTCTTGTCGACGACGATGGCGGGCACCCCGAGTTGGCGCAGCCGCGCGCCGAGCGCGATGCCGCCCTGGCCGCCGCCGATCACGAGAACGTACGGCTGCCGGGTGTAGCCGAGTTCGCGCTCCTCGATCTCCCGCTTCTCTGCCCAGCTCTGGGTGTCGCCGCCGGAACCGTGGACGGCGCCCTTGACGCGGTTCCGTCCCCGGCGTTCCTCGTGGCCCTTCAATTCCTGCATGGTGGTGAGGAACGTCCACGCCTCGTCGTCCTTCAGCCGCAGGTGCCCCTTGCCCCGGCCGGTCGCCGTCTCGAATTCGATCCACGCGGACGTGACGCCGTCGGCCTCGTCGGGGGTCTCGGTGGTGCGGAAGTTCGTCGGGTCGGTGTCGTCGAGGCGTGCGTGCAGCATCGCGGCGACGGCGTCGCGCCCCTCCACGGTCTTGAGGTTCCAAGTGAACGCCACCAGGTCCCGCCAGAAACTGTCGACGGCGAACATGCCCGCGGCGCGATCGACGTCGCGCGTGGCGAGCGCGGATTCGAAGCTCGCCAACCACAGGTCGACGCGTTCCTGGGGGGTCAGGGTCGTCTGCGCCTCAGTCGGCTGGACCGTCTGTGTCATGTACCTCTCCTTCGCTCGGTATGTGACATACAGCACACGCCGGTCGGGGTTGAGCGGCAAGCGTTGCATCGTGTTGCAATCGCCCCCGTGAGTACTTGTTAACCGCCGGCGGTTAATAACTACTCACGGCTGATGTCATGGTGATGATCGAGGGTGCCGGAGCCGACGAAGACAAGATCGCCCCGACGGAGGCGATGCTCGCCGCGATGAGCGCGTACAACGAGGACTTGGTGAACGCCGGGATCATGCTCGACGGGCAGGGTCTGAAGCCGACCAGCGCCGGGGCGCGGGTGGTGTTCGAGGGCGGTACGACGTCGGTGGTCGACGGCCCGTTCACGGAGTCGAAGGAGATCGTCGCGGGTTTCTGGATCTGGGAGGTGCGGTCCCTCGAGGAGGCGATCGAGTGGGTGAAGAAGTGCCCCGCCGACCCCGGTACCGGAATGCGACAGCTGATCGACGTGCGGCCGATCTTCGAGTCGGACGACTTCGGGGACGAGTTCACGCCGGAGTTGCGGGAGCGGGAAGAGGCGCTCGCGGCGCGGATCCGCGAGCAGCACCCCGACCGCTGACATGGACGCGCGGCGCACGGTCGAGGCGGTGTGGCGGATGGAGTCGCCGCGACTCATCGCGTCCCTCACCCGTCTCGTCCGTGATGTCGGCACGGCGGAGGAGATCGCGCAGGACGCGTTCGTGCTGGCGCTGGAGCAGTGGCCGCGGGACGGCGTCCCGGACAACCAGGGTGCGTGGCTGACGGCGACGGCCAAACACAAGGCGATCGATCGGATTCGCCGTGAGCGGTCGCAGCAGTCGAAGTACACGCAGATCGCCGTGGACCCGTCGGCGCAGCAGCCGAGCGCGATGCCGGCGCCGGACGCGGTCGAGGGGGTGGAGGACGATCTGCTGGCGCTGGTGTTCGTGGCGTGTCATCCGGTTCTTCCCCGGGAGTCGCGGGTGGCGTTGACACTCCGGCTGGCGGGTGGTCTCCGGACGGACGAGAGCGCGCGGGCGTTCCTGGTGCCGTCGGCGACGATGGGGCAGCGGATCAGCAGGGCCAAGCGGACGCTGTCGGAGGCGAAGGTGCCGTTCGAGGTGCCGTCGCGGGAGGAACTCCCGGCGCGGCTGTCGGCGGTGCTCGAGGTGGTCTACCTGGTGTTCAACGAGGGCTACGCCGCCACGTCGGGTGAGGACTGGATACGACGTGATCTCGCCGCCCAGGCGATGCGGCTCGCCCGTGTCCTCGCCGGACTGCTGCCCCGTGAGCCCGAGGTGCACGGACTGGTGGCGCTGACCGAGTTGCAGGCGTCGCGGTTCGCCGCTCGGCTGGGCCCGGGCGGCGAACCGATCCTGTTGCAGGATCAGGACGGGTCGCGGTGGGACCGCATCCTGCTGAAGCACGGTAATGCCGCGCTGTTGCAGGGCCGTTGCGCTGGGCCGCCCGCTCGGTCCCTATTCGTTGCAGGCCGCGATCGCCGGATGTCATGCCCGGGCGCCTCGTTTCGAGGACACGGACTGGGAGGCGATCGCCGCCCTGTACGACGCGCTGGCGCAGGTGGCGCAGGTGGCGCAGGTGGCGCCGTCGCCGGTGGTGGAACTCAATCGCGCGGTGGCGCTGGTGCATTCGGACGGTCCGGACGCGGCGCTGGCCGCCCTCGACGCGGTGCGGGACGATCCCCGGCTGGCCCGTCTCAATCTGTACGCCGCGGCCACCGCACCCACCCGGCGTGAACGCAACCTGCTCATGGCACGGGCCGCCGCCGCGTCCGCGCGCACCGAACCCTGAGGCGACCGGTGGTCGCAGCGCGGATCAGGATCCGGGCCGCGACTGCTTGTGGTCGCCGAACGGCTCGTCGCGTTCGCGGACGGCCTCCCGGAATCCGGCGGTGGCCGAGCGCAATTGGAACGCATACCCCTCACGCGTGTGCCGGGACATCCCGTCGAAGACGGTGCCCACCATCGTCGAGTTGGCGACACCCTGCGCGAGCAGCGCGCTGTTCAGCGCGAGTTTGACCATCATCAGCTGGTTGATCGGCATCTGCGCGATCCGCTCGACGAGGTCCTCGGTGCGGCGGTCGAGCTCGTCCGCGGGCGCCGACTCCACGGCGAGACCCCATTCGGCGGCATGCCGTCCCGTGATGCAGTCGCCGGTGAGGAGGAGTCGTTTCGCCCGCTGGTCGCCGAGGCGGTGCGCCCACATGCCGGCGGCGGGCACACCCCACACCCGGGTCGGGGGATAGCCGATCTTCGTGTCGTCCGCGGCGACGATCTGGTCGCAGTACAGCGCGATGTCGGTGCCGCCCGCCACGCAGAATCCGTGGATTTTCGCGACGGTCGGCTTGTTCGCGTGCAGCAGGGTCGCGAAGCCCCGATTGAACCGGCTCATCATGGCGTAGTCGGCCATCGGGTCCCAGTTGGCGAACGGATTGTGGTTGCGGGCCTGCACGATCGGATCGAGGACGGTGCCCGTCGTGGCGCCCGGCTGTTCGCCGCTGTTCTCGGCGAAGACGCCCAGGTCGTATCCGCCGCAGAACCCCTTCCCGCGCCCCGACAGCAGGATCACGTGGACACGCGGGTCGAGGTCGGCGCGTTCGACAGTCGCGGCGAGTTCGAGGGGGGTGTCGGCGGTGATCGCGTTGCCGTGCTCCGGCCGGTCGAACGTGATCCGGGCGATGCGGCCGGTCACCTCGTACGTGAGGGTCCGGTACTCCGGCTCGTCGGCCCGATCCTGTTCGCGACCTGCGAACAGGGAGTCTGCACCCTCGTCCCAGCCGTCGCGCCAGGCCGCCGGGCGGGTGCCGGCGTGGTCGGTCACGACCCCACCTCGAGAGTGGCGCGGTCGATGATGGCGGCGGTGTCGACGCCGGTCGGCAGTGTGCCGAACACGGTGCCCCAGTCGCCGGACAGCCGGCTGACGCAGAACGCGTCGGCCACCGCGGGGTGCCCGTGGCGGACGAGCAGCGAACCCTGGAGGGCGAGTGCCATGTCGCCGACGACGCGCCGGGCCCGGTGCTCGAGCGTGTCGACGTCGCCGAAACCGGATTTCAGCTTTGTGACGGCGGCGTCGAGTCGCGCGTCGGCGCCCGCGGTCGTGCCGAGTTCGTCGAAGAACACCTGAAGCGTCTCCTGCTGTTTCGCGATCGCGCGGAGGGTGTCCAGGGCGGCGACGTTGCCGGAGCCCTCCCACACCGACAGCAGGGGTGCCTCCCGGTACAGCCGCGGCATCCGGGATTCCTCCACGTACCCGTTGCCGCCCAGGCATTCCAGGGCCTCGGCGGCATGGATCGGCCCGCGCTTGCAGACGAAATACTTGCTGACCGACAGCGAGATGCGGCGGAGCGTGTTCGCGTGCTCGTCGCCCGCGGTCGCCCGGTCGGTGAGCGCGGCCAGCCACAGCGCGACGGTCGTGGCGGCCTCCGACTCGACGGCGAGGTCGGCGAGCACGTTCCGCATCAGCGGCTGATCCACGAGGTGGGCGCCGAACGCGCTGCGGTGCACGGCGTGATGCGCGGCCTGCGCCGTGCCGACGCGCATGCCGGTGGCCGTGCCGATCGTGCAGTCGAGGCGGGTCATGTTGACCATCTCGATGATCGTCGGAACGCCGCGACCTTCCTCGCCGACGAGCCAGGCAACGGCCTCGTCGTACTCGACCTCGCTGCTGGCGTTGGAGTGGTTGCCGAGCTTGTCCTTGAGGCGCTGCAGGTGCATTCGGTTGCGGGTCCCGTCCGGCAGCACCCTGGGAAGGAAAAAGCACGACAGTCCGCCGGGTGCCTGGGCCAGCACCAGGAACACGTCGGACATCGGCGCCGACGTGAACCACTTGTGCCCGGTCAGCAGGTAGCTGCCGTCGGACTGCGGCACGGCCCTGGTGGTGCCCGCGCGGACGTCGGAGCCGCCCTGCTTCTCCGTCATCGACATCCCGGCGATCAGGCCGGCCTTCGTGAGCGGAGGGTGCAGCGCCGGATCGTAGACCCGGGCGGTGAGCAGCGGTTCGTACCGTTCGGCCAGCTCACGGTTGTGCCGCAGGGCGGGGACGACGGCGTACGTCATGGAGATCGGGCAGCCGTGGCCGGCGTCGACCTGGCCCCACACCGTCATCTTCGCGGCCCGCACCAGGTGGGCGCGCGGGTGCGGATCGGCCCACGGTGCGCCGTGCAGGCCCATCTCGACGGCGGTGGTCATCAGCCGGTGGTAGGCGGGGTCGTACTGGACCTCGTCGATGCGGTTGCCGTAGCGGTCGTGGGTGTGCAGGACGGGAGGGTGCGCCTCGGCGAGGTCGCCCCAGCGCTGCGCCTCCTCGCTTCCGGCGAGGCGTCCGACGTCGTGCAGTTCCTCGAGCGCGTCGTGTGCGCCTTCGCGTTGCAGCGCTTCGAGAATCGGTGCGTACTCGGCGGCGTCGAAGTTGATCAGCGGCGGCACCTGGTTGACGACCTCGTGTGTGGCACTCATGTCGGGCTCCCGAGGGATCGAAGGGTGAACGTGAGCAGGGCTGGGATGATCGCGGCGTCGGCGGCGCCGCGGGCGAGGGGCAGGATCAGTGCTTCGCCGATGGCGCCGACGATGCAGGCGGCCGTGACCGACGCGTCCTGGTCCGGGATCTCCCCGGCCTCGACGGCGCCGGCGATCGCCACCGCGAGGGCGTCGCGGAACGACTCGCGGAACAGCAGGCGCTCCGTGTCGACCTGCGGGTCGACGGGTTCGACGAGCAGTGCGTACGCCAGGGTGGGTGCGCGCAGCGCGCGTTCGGCGAATGTGGCGACGGAGGCGGAAACGGCGGCAACGCAACGACCCTCGGCGGCCCGGGCGGTGTTGCCGGATTCGACGGCGGCGCTCACCTCGCGGCTGCAGACGATGCGGAAGACTTCCGCGAACAGTTCGCCCTTGTTCGCGAAGTGTCGGTAGACGGTGCCGGTGCCGACGCCGGCCTCCGCGGCGACGGCGGAGATGGAGCACCCCGCGTAACCGTCGCGGGCGATCAGGCCGATCGCGGAGTCGAGGAGGGTGGTGCGGAGAGCGTCCAGGCGTTCCTGGACGGCGGGTGTGCGCCGGTAGGCCATATTCAAGGAGTGAACACCCGTTCCGTTCTTGCGTCAAGGGTGCTAGCGTCGGCTACACCGGCGAGGAAAGGCGCATGCGATGACTTCCGACGTGGTACTCGTCCGCACGGACGGCCCGGTCACGACGATCAGCCTGAACCGGCCCGAAGTCCGCAACGCCGTCGACCGGCCCACCGCCGAGGCGCTCGCCGACGCCTTCCGCGCCTTCGACGCGGACGAGGCCGCGTCCGTCGCCGTGCTGCACGGTGAGGGCGGAACATTCTGCGCCGGAGCCGATCTCAAGTCCATCAGTTCCGGCACCGGGAATCGGGTGGCGCCCGACGGCGACGCACCGATGGGCATCTCCCGGATGCGGTTGTCGAAACCGGTGATCGCCGCGATCGACGGGCACGCGGTGGCGGGCGGACTCGAACTCGCGTTGTGGGCCGACCTGCGGGTCGCGGGCGCGGACGCCGTCCTCGGAGTGTTCTGCCGACGCTGGGGTGTGCCGCTCATCGACGGCGGAACCGTCCGCCTGCCGCGGCTCATCGGGGAGAGTCGCGCGATGGACCTCGTCCTGACCGGGCGGCCCGTCGACGCCGACGAGGCGCTGAGCATGGGGCTGATCAATCGGAAGGTCGCGGCGGGGGAGGCGCTCACCGCGGCCCGGCAACTGGCCGCCGAGATCGCCGGCCTGCCCCAGGTGTGCCTGCGGCAGGACCGGCTGTCGCTGCTCGAGCAGTCCGGGCTCACCGAGGACCAGGCGTTGCTGAACGAATTCCGGCACGGCGCAATCTCTCTGGCCAACGGAACGGTCGAGGGCGCCGCACGCTTCGCCGCCGGGGCGGGCAGGCACGGTGATGCCGCCCCCGTGAGTACTTCTTAACCGCCCGTGGTTAACAAGTACTCACGGGCGGTGTGGGTCGCATACCTGCTCGCGCTGACCGTCACGATCTTCACGCTGGGGCTGCCCACCGACCGCATCTACCAGGCGACGTGGATCGTCGCGGGCCTGATCGCGTTCACGATCGACCGGCCGTGGCGGGACCATGTGCGGGTCGTGTGGGACTGGTTGCCGCTCATCGCTGCCCTCGTCGTCTACGACCTCAGCCGGGGTGTCGCCCACCACCTCGGGATGCCCGTGCGGGCGCAGGAGCTGGTGACGGTGGAGACCTGGCTCTTCGGCGGCACGATCCCCACCGTGTGGTTGCAGGAGACTCTGCTGCCTCCGACGGGTGAGCTGCCGTGGTGGACGCTACTCACGGGGATCGTCTACACCAGCCACTTCCTCGTGCCGTGGGTGCTCGCGGCCGTCTTCTACGTGTATTCGCGCGACGTGTGGTCGGGGTACATGCGTCGGGTGCTGCTGTTGTCGTACCTCGGGCTGGTCACCTACATCCTGCTGCCGTCCGTCCCGCCGTGGCTGGCCGCCGAGGGGGACGTGATCTCCGGCAGCGTAGGTCGCGTCGCCGGTTTCGGATTCGGCGTCGTCCCCATGGATGTCGGCACGCGGTGGCTGGAGGCGCAGAGCAATCCGGTCGCCGCGCTGCCGTCGCTGCACGCCGCGTTCGCGCTGCTGGTGGCGGTCGCGTTGTGGCCGTTCGCGAAGAATCTGTGGTCGCGCGCGCTGCTGGCCGCGTACCCGGTCGCCATGGCGTTCGTCCTGGTCTACGGCGGCGAGCACTACGTCGTGGACGTGCTGGCGGGATGGGCGTATCTGGGGCTGGCGATCCTCCTGGCGCGGGCGTGGGAGGCGCGCACGACGACGTTGCCTGGCCGAGATCTCACCGTCGGCCACCCGAGGCATCGCTCGTGACCGACACCTCGTCGAGCGTGGCACGCAGGAACGGCAGGATGCGCTTGACGATCGCCTCGTTGTACGCGACCGGTTGCTGATTCGGGTTCGCGTGGCCGGTTCCGTCGAGCTTCGCCACCAGCAGCGCGCCATCGGTCCCGCCGGACTGTTCGACGAGGATCTTCTGCGTGTAGTCGACGTCGACCACCGGATCCTTCCAGCCCGCGCGGGGACGCACGAAGACGATCCCCGGTCGCGGTTTGTCGTCCGACTCCACCGCCAGCGACTTCAGGTTGTCGATGGCACCGGACGCGACGATGGTCTTGAACTGCGATTCGATCAGCCCGTTGCTCGCGACGTCCTCCGACAGGACCTTCTCGGTGAGAACCTCGTCGAGGACGTCGCGGAATTCGTCGACGTCGACGTGCGGATACCAGTCCGACTTCGTGTCCAGGAATCTGCTCTGCCGGGCCGCGGTCTCCACCAGCACGCGCATCGTCCGGCTCTCCCGCGCGCCGGGCAGCCAGCCGATCCACCGCAGCATGTCCTCGCCGCTGTCCCGGCTCCCGGCCCGGACGGCGTGCAGGTCCACCGGCGTGCAGTCGAGCACCACGCCGATGAGGTTGGCGTCGGTGTCCTCGTAGATGTGCTGCGCCACCTCCAGTGCGACGACGCCGCCCATGCTGTGCCCGGACAGGACGACGTTGTCGATCCCTTCGTCGGCGGCGCGGGCGGCGATCAGTTCGCTGATCACCTTGGTGTCGATACCGCCGTTGTCGTACTGGACCGCCCAGACCCGTCCGATGCCGCCGTACGAGGACAGCGTCCTGGCCGTGTCGGTGGCGTCCTTGTTGCCGAGGCCGACGAGGTCGACGACGGCGGTGTCGTGGTCGGTGGGCGACTGCGCGTCGTACACCTCGTGGATCTGCGGCTGGGTCAGTGCGAGCCGCTGGCGTTCGGGTTGGACGTCGTGGACCCAGTACTGGCCGCCGGCGAGGAGCAGGGGAACGGTCCCGAGCGCGACGGCGGCGAGGACGCGCCTGGTGCGGCCGAATTTCTCCCACCGGTGACCGAGCCGTGTCGCGTGCAGTCGCGCCTTGCGGCGGTCGTTGCTCCAGTCGGCCACGGTGGACGGATGGCGTGTGATTCTCTCCGACATCTACTCCGAGGGTACGCGTGGCGGCTTCGCCGCCCGTGAGTACTTGTTAACGTCCGGCGGTTAACAAGTACTCACGGCGGAAGCGGCTGGAATCCGGGCAGAGCGCGGCGACCGGGGCGACGTCGGACGCGTGGTCGACGTCGCGGAGCGTCGGCAGCGACAGTACCTCGGCGCCGGCCGCGAGCAGTGCCGCCCGGGTGAGGCGCCCGGTGTCCGGGCTCGACGTGGGAACCGGAAGTATCGCCCGGGCCGAAACCGCATCGGGCACACCGAGGATCCACCACCCGCCGTCCTCGGCGAGCCCGAGGGCGCATCGGCCCCGCCGCTCGGTGAGGAGGTCCGCCGAGTCGGCGAGCAGCCCCGCCGTCACCTGTGGTGTGTCCATTCCGATCTGGAGAATCGGCAGACCGAAACGGCCGAACGTGTCGGCGTGGGCGTTCACCAACCGCTCCGCGAAACTCTCACCCCGCTGCGGCACCACCGTGAACCGGCCCAGCGTCGCGGCGATGTCGCTGCCCCGGACCGCGCGGGCGAGGTCGCCGGTCATCGCCACCACCCGCTGCGCCACCCCGGCACCGGCGACGGCGTCGAGCGTGTCCAGCAGCGAGGCGGCGGCGAGGCCGGCCGCCCTTGTGTCGCCGACGTCCCGCGCCAGCCGGGTCTTCGCGAAGCCGGGCACCGGAGCCTTCGCGACCACGAGGACGGCGACGTCGCGGGTCACCCGATCACCTTCCAGAAGTCGTGGACGGCGACGACGGTGCCCTTGAGCGAACCCGACACCTTCGACGTGCCCGCGGTGCGCGGGCGATACGCGACGTCCTGCTCCACGACCCGCCAGTGGGCGCGGCCCGCGAGCACGAGAAGCTGCAGCGGGTAGCCGGACCTGCGGTCGTCGACGCCCAGATCGAGAAGGTCCTGCCTGCGCACGGCTCTCATCGCACCGAGGTCGTGGATCGGCAGCCCGTACCGGCGCCGGAGCCGGGCGGCGAGGACGGCGTTGCCGATCCTGCTGTGCAGCGGCCATGTTCCCCGTCGCCGCCCCACGGCGAGGTCGGCGCCCGAGTCCAGGGCGGCGACCAGCCGGGGGAGTTCACCCGGATCCATCGAGCCGTCGCCGTCCAGCACGCAGACCACCATGGTCTGCGCCGCCAGCACCCCGGCGTGCACGGCCGAACCGTATCCCGGGACGGGCTCCCGCACCACCGACGCTCCGTGTGCCACCGCGACCGCGGCGGTGTCGTCGGTGGAGTTGTTGTCCACCACCACCGTCCGGTAGCCGGGCGGCACCGCGGCGAGCACGCCGGGCAGGGAGCCGGCCTCGTTCATACACGGGATCACGACGGTGACGTCCCGCGGCGAGATCGGCGCGCACTCAGACACGGGGAGGTCCCGCCGGCGCCGCGTCCCTCAGGGGTGCATGCGCGAACGCCGCGATCCCCTCGGCGGGCAGGATCTGCGCCCGGAATCCCAGCCGCTCCCGGGCCAGCCGGGGATCGGCGACGATGTGCCGGACGTCGCCGGGCCGGTACTCGCCGGTGACGACGGGTTCGGGGCCGCCGTACGAACGCGCGAGCGTCGCGGCCACCTCGCCGATCGTGATCGGTTGTCCCGAACACACATTGAACGCCGAGAATCCCGGCAACGCCGCCTCGATCGCGACCACGTTCGCCGCCGCGACGTCGTGCACGTGCACGAAATCCCTTGTCTGCCTGCCGTCCTCGAACACGCGCGGTGGTTCGCCGTTCTCGAGGGCGGAGCGGAACATCGCGGCCACCCCGGAGTACGGGGTGTTGCGCGGCATACGGTCGCCGTACACGTTGTGGTAGCGCAGCGCCGTCACGGAACCGCCGGTGGCCAGTGCCCAGGCGAGGGCGTAGTGCTCCTGGGCCACCTTGGCCGCGGCGTAGAGACTCCGCGGCCGCAGCGGCGAATTCTCCTCCACGAGTGCCCACTCCAGGGGCTCACCCGCGCCGGGGTCCGTCTCGTCGAAGATCCCCGCCTCGAGGTCCTCGGCCCGCCGGGGTGCCGGCTCCACGGACTCGCCCCGCCCGTTGCGATACCGGCCCGCCCCGTAGACGACCATCGACGACGCGAGTATCAGCCGCCGGCAACCCGACTCGTGCATCGCGGCGAGCAGCGTTGCCGTGCCGAGATCGTTGTGACTGGCATAGGCAGGGGCGTCGCTCACATCCACGCCGGCGCCGACGACGGCAGCCTGATGGCACACCACGTCCACACCCCTCAGCAGTTCGGTCAGGACGGGCAGGTCGCGCACGTCCGCGCGCTGCACACCCTCTGGGGGTTCGGGGCCGGCGCCGTGCGCGGACGGAAGCAGTGCGTCGACGGCGACGACGTCGTGACCGGCCTCGGTCAGTGCGGTGCGGACGTGACCGCCGATGAATCCGGCTGCGCCCGTGAGCAGTACGCGATTTCCCGTCATGGCAACTCGATCGGCAGGGTCACACCCTCATGGACCCGGCAGGCGTCGCAGGGTCCGTCGGGGGCGGCGGCGATCGCGGACCGGACCAACGTCTTCAGTGAACCGAGGTTGCGTTGGAACTCGGCGAACACGTCCACGGCACGCACCCCGTCGCCGGCCTCGATTCCTGCATCGAGGTCGGTGACCAAAGCGATGGTGGCGTAGCACATCTCGAGTTCTCGGGCGAGCACCGCCTCGGGATGACCCGTCATGTTGACGAGGGTCCAGCCCTGCCGGGCGAACCACAGGCTCTCGGCCCGGGTCGAGAACCGTGGTCCCTCGACCACCACCAGCACACCGCCCTCGACGGTGCCCGGCCGGGCGGCGGCCTTGCGCAGGTCGGCGCAGTACGGGTCGGCGAACTGGACGTGCACGCCGCCGCCGTCGAAGTACGTCTGCGCGCGGCCGCTGGTGCGGTCGACCAACTGGTCCGGCACGACCATCGTGCCCGGTCCCAGGTCCGGGGTGAGGCTGCCGGCGGCGCAGGGTGCGAACACCCGCTGCACGCCCAGCGTGCGCAGCGCCCACAGGTTCGCGCGGTACGGGATGGTGTGGGGAGCGAATTCGTGCCGGGCGCCGTGGCGGGGGAGGAACGCCACCGTCCTGCCGTCCACGTCGCCGACCGTGATCGGGGCGCTGGGGCCGCCGTACGGAGTGTCGATCGTGACTTCCGCGGCTCCCTCGTCGAAGAACGAGTAGAAGCCGCTTCCCCCGATCACGGCGACGTCCGCGCGGACCGGGTCGGGTGAACTCGTTGCGGTCATACGCTCCATCCTCCGTCGTTATGCTGGGCGCGAGTGCGACTTTCGTCGAAGGAGATGACGTCATCGGATCCCCACAGCGCACCGGCGAGCGGAATTTCCTCTACCGCGACTTCGCCGGCGCCGGGCTCGCCCTGGTCCTCGTGGTGGTTGCGTTCGTCGTCCCGCATCTGGGAAACGAGACGATCACCCCCATCGTCAACCGGACGGCGGAGAGTGTGCGGGATTTCGCGGACGCCGCGCCGCTGTTCGGGTTCCGCGACGTCCACTTCGGGTGGGGCAGCCCGGTCGCCGTCGTCTTCGCGGCGGCGGTCGTCGTATGGGGCCCCGGGCTGGCGCAGACGCTGTCGTGGCGGCGCCTCACGGTCGGGGTGTGGCTCGGGTCCGCCCTGTGGGCGATGGCGCTCGCCCTGGTCGACGGCTGGCGGCGCGGGTTCGTCGACCGCCTGACCTCCACCGACGAGTACCTGCACGAGGTCCCCGGTGTCACGGACATCCCGGCGACGCTGCGGGGCTTCGCCGACCGGATCCTGGACCTGCAGCCCGATTCGTGGACCACCCACGTATCGGGGCACCCGCCCGGCGCATTGCTGACCTTCGTCTGGCTCGACCGGATCGGACTCGGCGGCGGCGCGTGGGCGTCCGCGCTGTGCGTCGCGGTCGGGTCGAGTGCCGGCGCCGCCGTGATCGTCGCCGTCCGGGCGCTCGGTGACGAGGCGACGGCCCGCCGCGCGGCCCCGTTCCTCGTGCTCGCACCCTCCGCGATCTGGGTGGCGGTGTCGGCGGACGCGCTGTTCGCCGGCGTGGTGGCGTGGGGGATCGCCCTGCTGGCGCTGTCGGCGACCCGCGCTGTCCCGGTCCCCCCGCTCGTCGCCGTGGCCGCAGGGGTGCTGCTCGGATTCGGCGTCTACCTCAGCTATGGGCTCACACTGATGGCGATTCCCGCGGTCGCGGTCCTGGTGATCGCGCGCACGGCCCGGCCGCTGGCCGGCGCACTGGTCGGCGCGCTCGCGGTGGCCGCCGTGTTCACGCTGTGTGGATTCTGGTGGTTCGACGGCTACCAGTTGGTGCAGGAACGGTACTACCAGGGCATCGCGTCGGACCGCCCCTTCGCCTACTGGGGCTGGGCCAACTTCGCGTCGCTGATCTGCGCGGTCGGGTTGGCGGTGCCCGCCGCACTGCCCCGGACGTTCGCCTGGTCGCGGGTGCGGGCGCTGTCGCCGGTCCCCGTCCTGGTGCTCGCCGCGCTCCTCGCGGTGGTGATCGCCGACCTGAGCGCGCTGAGCAAGGCGGAGACCGAGCGGATCTGGTTGCCGTTCGAATGCTGGCTCCTCGCGGCCCCCGCACTCCTGCCGCGCGGAAGCCATCGGTTCTGGCTCGCGGTGCAGGCCGCCGGTGCGCTGGCCGTCAACCATCTGCTGTTCACCAACTGGTGACGGCCGGCGCATCCGGGATGCCGTTCGACGGCCTACGGTCACGTGGTCGCGATCGTGATGGTGGCGATCCCGACCAGCAGCCCCGGCGTGACGGCGTCGGTCTTGAACGTCTGGTTCAGCAGGCCGGCGGCGTCCGCCGAGATCTTGACCTCGGTGCCCTGCAGGATCGCCGTGTCGTTCGGTCCGGTCTGCAGCGGCTTCAGCGTGCGGCCGTTGAGATCGAACAGCACCGCGTCGGTTGCCGCGGGTGAACCGTTGACGCTCACGTCGCCGGTGAGGAGCGACGTGCCCGGATCGATCGCGAAATCGGTGAGTTCGACGACGGTGCCGGGCGCCGCCAGCGACAATCCGCTGCCGTCGTGCATGATCTCGCCCTGCACGTAGGGGTCGACCGTGCCGGGCTCCCAGTACTTCACGTTGCCGCCGGTGATCGGGAAGCTGACCGATCCGTCGGCGAGGGTTGCCGTGCCCACCACTCCGGGTGTGAGGCCGAGCGTCGTCAGCGCGCCGGTGAAGCCGGGATCGAGTGCGACGGCGGTACTCACCCCGGTCAGGTTGTCGACCTGGGCGACGGGTGCGGGCTGGGAGGATGCTGCTGCGCTCATATTCGAGGATGCACTCGAATCATTGCTCGAGCACGCCGCGAGCGGGGTCAGTGCCAGGGCACCGATGGCCGCTGCTGCGAGTGCTTTTCGATAGTTCGACATGATGATCAAACAACCTTTCCGGAGGAAGGGGTGGTGGGTGGATGTTCACTAGGTATTCGACGCGGCTTCCCCGGCGGATGGGAACTTCTCACGCCCATTCCATCCGCGCGAAGTGCCGATTCGCATGCTGCAGAACATCGATCACCCGCAGCCCGGCCACGCGCGCGACCTCGGACACGGCGGCCACGCCCACGCTCGCCCAGGCGAACCAGTCTCCGGCGAGATGCTCCGTCTCCCAGCGCAGGAGTTCGTGACGAACCCCCGCCGTGGTCGGCGGATCCACCTCGGCGATCACAATTCCGTGTGGTTGCAACAACTCTCGCGCGCGGCGGAGCACGCGGACGGGTTCCCCGCCGATGCCGATGTTGCCGTCGGCGAGCAGCACGCGGTCCCAGTTCCCCGACCGAGGCAGCGGCGCGAAGATGTCCCGATGCAACGCGACGCCGCCGCGGCGGATCGTGAGTTGCACTGCCGTGACGGATGAATCGACACCCAGGGCGGTGACGCCGGCGGACACGAGCGCGGCGGTGAGCCGGCCTGGGCCGCACCCGAGATCGACGGTCGCACCGTGACACCCCGTGAGCATCACGCGGTCGGCGATCCGATCGGCGAGGGAAGCCGAGTCGCCGCCCATCCAGCGGTCGAGCGGCAGGGCGCGGCGCGTTCCCCGCGCATCCCGCACCCAGCACGGGAGCCCCGCCGACGCCCGCCGCAGCAGGAGGTCCGTGGACATCCCGCTCTTCCTCATGGCCGGCTCACCGCGTCGTCGTCCTTGCGGGACAGCGAAAGTCGGGCGGCGTAGGTAAGAGCGGAGAGCGCGAAGAACGCGGCACTGAGCAGCAGCCAGCGGTCGAGATACGGTTCCTGCGTCAACCCTGTCGCCGCAAGATATGCGTCGGCGCCCTGCTCGATGATCCCCGGCAGGAACAGCAGTAGCGTCAGCCCGGACGCGAGCGCCGGCACGCGAATGTAGTTCAGCGCCGGAACCGTCCGGGACCGTGGGCGTCTCCGTCCCCGGACCGCGTCCAGCCCCGACGTCAACGACCGGTCGGCGAGTGCGTACAGCGGGAACAGCACGAGGTCGTGGGCGATCACCGCACCGAGGAACCACACGGCGATCGATTTCCACCACACGTCCGGATTCCACAGATTCGGCAGACCCACCACCGAGACCGCGTACCCGGCGAGTGCGAACGTGAACAGCACGGCCAGCAGATGCAGCGGGTCGGCTCCGTAGACGCGGGCGAATCGGCGCATTTCACGCCTCCCGGAATTCGATGGACTGCACCCATTTGGTGTTGTGGACGCCGGGCAGGGCGGGAACGATGATCCGGGCGGGATAGCCGTGGTCCAGGGACAGTTCCGCGCCGTTCACCGCGAGGGCGAGCAGGGCGTCGGCGTCGCGTACCTGATCGGACGTGAGGACCGCCTGGTTGAACGCGCCGGACCGCTCCAGCGACGTCACCTTCGCCGAGCCGAACGCCGTCACCCCCGCGACGTCCGCGAGATCACGCAGTCGCACGCCCGTCCACGTCTCGACGGTGGACCACCCCTCGACGCACGCGATCGGGAGGGACGCGGTGTGCGACGGCATCGCGCGCAGCTCATTTCGGCTCAGCTGCACCGGTTCCGCGCCACCCTCAACCGACAGTCGCCAGGCGTCGTCCGTCTGCTCCGGGGTGATCTGCGCGGCCGCGGCCGTCCGGTTGATCTGAAAGTCGTTGGGGCCGTCGCCGTACGAGCGACCGCGCGGCAGGAGTAGTGCGGCGCTCCGCAGGAACCCGCCGGTGGTCTGCCCGACCGACAGGACCGCGACCAGTGCGGCGCCGCCACCGACCAGGGCGAGGGCACCCCGCCTGCTGATCGTGGCCGGGGTGGGGTCCTCGGCCACGAGGCCGTTCTCGTCCGCCGGTTCGGGCCGCGTGTCGGCGCGGGACGTGCGCAGCACTTCCCGGAACGAGCGGGACCGCAGCGACCGCACCATGGGCGGCACCTTCAGGATCGTGTGCGTCACGAACCCGGCGATGAAGACCCACGCGCCCCAGTAGTGCGCCGTGTAGAAGTCGAAACCGAAGATGTAGTCGTACTGGATGTTCAGGACGCCGGTGATGATCTCGAACAGCGCACCGCCGACAAGGGCGATCAGCGACAGTCGTTCGAGTGCCTGCGCCGGCGAGCGGACCGGCGGAAACACGAAGAGTTTCGGGATCACCGACCACAGCTTGGCGAGCACGATCGGCACCAGGATCAGTCCGAGCCCGACGTGCAGACCCTGCGTGAGCCGGTACAGCCACGACGGCCGGGTGGGCCACGCGAAGTACGGGAGGTGCAGCCAGCCGACGTCGCCGGGGCGGGCCTGCCCGAACTGGGGCCCGTACGCGATGTACGACAGCAGTCCCGTGACGATGACGACGGGTAGCCCGATCAGCAGTACGAGTCCGAATACCGAGGTCAGCCATGGTCCGCGCAGTGGACTGCGGAGCCGTGGGCCGCGCGAGTGGTCGGTCATCGTGATCTATCCCTCCGGCTCGATCGTCTCGAGCCTCAGAGGTGATTCGGTACCGCCGCCGTGCAGGACGGGTGTGCCCTTCGGGCCCGTGAGTACTTGTTAACCGCCGGACGTTGACAAGTACTCACGGGTGGCCGTGCCGGATCTCGTCCCGGGGCTGGTCGTACCGAACCATCTCGTATCCGATCATCGTGAGCAGGACCGCGGTCAGCACGCCGAGGGTGGCGAGGGCGGGGATGTGCCAGACGACGGGGAGCAGCGCGATCAACACGACCGCCGTCACGACGCGCGGCACGGTCACCGACCTCGTCGCGTACGCCTTGAAGGCGACGAGCGCGAGGAGGTACAGCGCCGCGCCACCGAACAGTGCCACCAGCGGCCAGCCGTACAGCGGATCCACCAGCCGGTGATGGTTGCCGTCGCCGACGTACGACAGGATCTTCTTCAGGCCCAGCGACAGCATCACGATCCCGATCACCATCGGCAGGTGCATGAAGCTGTAGCAGTTGCGGGCGATCTTGATCTGACGCGCACCGGTCGCCTTCTCGAACGCGTGCTCCACCGCCAGGGACGTGACGTCGAAGTACGACCACCACAGCAGTCCCGACACCGCGAGCCCCAGCAGGGACGCCACGATGATCGCCCACGAGATCGGCAGGCTCGCGACGCCGATGCCGATCGACACGATCGACTCGCCCAGCGCGACGATGATGATGAGCCCGTGCCGCTCCGCGAAGTGGCTGACCGATCGCAACCGCCAGTCGGTCCCGCCGACCAGTGTCCCGAGGTAGTCACCGGCGAGGGCCAGGATCCACATGACGGTCTGCGCGGTGCCGGTGAGCTGCGACGCGAAGAGCAGGAACACGGTCCCGGTCAGCATGCTGGGCGCGAAGCGGAGCACCTGGCCGCGGAGCTGCGGGTCCTCGCGGCTGACCACCCAGAACATCACCAGGTGCAGGAGCCGGACGACGAAGTAGCCCAGGGCGAAGATGACGGGTCCGTCGAGTCCGCCCGCGAGGTCGTCGAAGGCCTCGGGGATGGTCAACGCGGTGACGAACATGGCGCCCATCGCACCGAACATCACGACCCGCACGATGCCTTCGTCGGCGCGCACGAGGTTGCAGAGCCACGCGTACCCCACCCAGCTCCACCACAGCACGGCCATCACGAGGGCGCCGCGCAGCAGATTGACGCCGGTGGGGTCCTCGGCCATCAGGTCGGTGACACGGGTGAGCGCGAAGACGAAGACGAGGTCGAAGAACAGCTCGAGCGGCGACACCGACGCTCGCTCTTCGACGAGGCGGGGGCGCAGACGATGGGCGAAGGTCACGGGAAGAATGCTGCCACCGGAGGGCGGTGCGGCAAAACCACCCGTGAGTACTTGTTAACCGCCGGTGGTTAACAAGTACTCACGGGTGCTCTACTTGACGCCGCCCGCGGTGAGGCCCGACACGATGCGGCGCTGCAGGAGCAGCACGATGATGACGAGCGGGATGGTCACGACCGTTCCCGCGGCCATCACGGACGTGAACGGTTCCTCGTGCGGTTTGCTTCCCGCGAATTGTGCGATGGCGACGGTGGCCGGCTGGGTGATGTCGTTGGACAGCTGGCTCGAGATCAGGTATTCGTTCCACGACGCGATGAAGGCGAGGATCGCGGTGGTGAACAGTCCCGGTGCGGCCAAGGGCAGCAGCACCATTCGAAACGCCTGCCGTCTGCTGGCCCCGTCGATCCGGGCCGCCTCCTCGAGTTCCCACGGCAGTTCCTTGAAGAACGCGGTGAGGGTGTAGATGGTGAGGGGTAGCACGAACGAGATGTTCGGGATGATCAGCGCCTGATACGTGCCGAACCAGCCCATCGACGTGAACAGCTGGAACAGCGGTGTCAGGACGGCGACACCCGGGAACATCGACGCGGCCAGGATGATCCCGAGGACCGCGTGTTTGCCCCGGAACTGCAACCGCGCCAGCGCGTACGCGGTGCCGACTCCCACGATCAGTCCGATCGCGGTGGTGACGGCGCCGATGATCGTGCTGTTGACGAGCGCCCGGGCGAAGTGGTTGCCGGCGTCCGTGGAGAACACGTTCGCGAAGTTGTCCAGCGTGATGTGGGTGGGCCACGGGGTGGTGTCGAACGTGTAGTCGGAGTCCCGGAAGGCGGTGACCACCATCCAGTAGACGGGGGCCAGACCCCAGACGACGATCACCGCGAGGCCCGCGTACGTGCGGATCGACGCGAGCGACGGTCCCCGCCGCCTGCGTGTCACCGTGGGCCGGGGAATTCCCGGCGTGACGACTGCTGTGGACATGGGTCAGGCCTTTCGCTGCTGCTCTTGGGTGTCGATCACGTTGACGCCCATCACCTTCACCAGGATGTAGGCGACAGCGAAGATGAACAGGAACGTGATCGTGGAGAGGGCGGACGCGCTGTTGAATCCCTGGCGCATCTGGTCGATCACGAGGATCGACAGTGTGGTGGTGGCGGTGCCGTCGCCGCCACCACCGCCGGTGAGGATCGCCGGGAGATCGTAGATCCGCAGGACGTCGAGGACGCGGAAGAGGACCGCCACCAGAATGGCCGGCTTGATGAGGGGCAACGTGATCGAACGGAACCGCTGCCACGCGCCGGCGCCGTCCATCCGCGCCGCCTCGTACACCTCGGCGGGCACCATCTGCAGTCCGGCGAGGATCAGCAACGCCACGAACGGAGTGGTCTTCCACGCGTCGGCGATCACGACGGCGAACCGGGCGGGCCACGTGTCACCCGTCCACAGGATCTCCGTGCCGAGCAGTTTGTTGGCGATGCCGTCGTAGGCGAAGACGAAGTACCACAGTTTCGCGGTGACGGCGGTCGGGATGGCCCACGCGACGAGGATGCTGGTCCGCAGCAGTGCCCGGCCGCGGAATGCCCGGTTCATGATGGTGGCGAACCAGAGTCCCAGCGCGACCTCGATGGCGACGGTGACCACGGTGAAGAACACGGTGACCCACATCGACTGCCAGAACAGTGATCCCAGTGTGCCGCCGGGGCAGGAGACGGACGCCCCGGTCGTGTCGGTGCACCGCTGGAACAGCCAGTGCGTGTAGTTCGACAGTCCCGCGAAGCCCTGGTCGGCGAATTTGCCGGTGGCGGGGTCGATGGTCGGGTCCTTGAACAGCGACATCACCATCGCACTGACCACCGGGTACAGGACGACGATGCCCAGCAGGATCATGGTCGGCAGAACCAGGAGCATCGCTGCCCTGCTGCGTCCCTTCCGGGGCCGTGGCGGCGTTTCGGACGAATCCGGTTGCGGGACAACCTCGGTCGTCGGTTCCGAGAGTTCGTGAACGGTCATCGGCTTGTCTCCTCTAGGACCCGGCCGCGGCGATCGCGGACTGGATGTCGGCGGCGGCCTGGTCCACCGTCTTCTCGCCCTTGATCGCGGCGTAAGCGTTGTTCTGCACGGCCCGGGTGACCGCGGGATAGAACGGGGTCACCGGCCGGGTCACGGCGTTCTCGATCGACGTCTTCAGCGTGGGGATGTACGGGTACTGCTCGATCAGTTCCGGGTCGTCGTAGACGTCGGCGCGGACGGGGGCGAGCGACCCCTGCGAGAGGAAGAACGCCTGAGACTTCCTCTCCAGGAAGAACTTCAGGAAGTCGGACGCGGTGGCCTTGTGCTCCGAGTACACGTTGATCGCCGCGCTGTGCCCGCCGAGTGTGGAGTGACCGGGCCCGTTCTTCCCGGGCAGCGGCGCCACCGCGAACTTGCCGGACACCGCGGAACTGCCCTGACCGTTCATCAGGCTGTACGCATAAGGCCAGTTGCGCATGAACAGCAGGTCGCCGCTCTGGAACGCCTGCCGGGCCTGCTCTTCCTGGAACGTGACGGACTCGCGGGGGATCGCACCCGAACGGTAGGCGTCGACGAGCGACTGCAGCCCCGCCTTGGCTTCCGCGGTGGTCATCGTCGGGGTCACGCCGTCCGGTGCGAGGATCGACCCGCCTGCCGTGTTGATGGCCTCCGACGCGTTGACGGTCAGGCCCTCGTACTTGGCGTACTGACCGGCGTAGCAGCCGATTCCGGCCTGCTGCGCCGTCCCGCACGCGCCGACCAGCTCGTCCCACGTGGCGGGCGGGTGGTCCAGCAGGTCGGTGCGGTAGTAGAGCAGGGCGCCGTCGCTGGTCTGCGGCGCCGCGTACAGGACGCCCCCGTACGTGGCCCCCGCGACGGTGGCGGGGAGCAGGCCGGACGTGTCGATCGCCATCGGGCCCTCGAGCGGTTGCAGCCATCCGCGGGCCGCGAATTCGGCGGTCCACACGACGTCGACGACGGCGACGTCGTAGCCGGGATCGCGGGACTGGAAATGCTGCACCAGGTCCTCGTGCTGCTGGTCGGCCTGGTCGGACTGCTCCTTGAACGTCACCTCCTCACCGGGATGGGTGGAGTTCCACTCGTCGATCAATGGCCGGACGACGTTGGAGTTGTCCTTGCCCTGCACGTAGGTGATGGGTCCGCGGCCGTCGAGGTTCTGCTTCTCCGCCTGCGCGGCGGCGTCGATGCCCTGATCGGCGCAGGACGTCGCCGCGAACAGGACGCCGACGGCCACCGCGGCGGCGGCGACGCGCTTCATCGTGATTCACCCGAGCCCGGTTCCGACAGCCACACCGCGGCGTCGGACGGGAGCAGTCCGCCGGTGATGCCGGCAATAGAACCGAGCACCACGGTCGAGCCTTCGGGGAGTGCGGCCGGTTCGGTGCCGGTGTTCACCCAGCACTGCACGCCGCCGCGGGCGAATGCGAGAACGCCCGCGGGAGTGTCGAGCCATTCGACGGGATGCGGGGTGTCGAAGAACTCGGGCCGCAGTTCCAGCGCCCGGCGGTACAGCGTGAGGAACGACTCGGGGTGGCCTGCCTGCGCTTCCGCGGTGTGCGAGGCCCAGTGCCCGGGCTGCGGAAGCCAGGTGTCCTCTTCCGCGTCGAACGGGGAGAAGCCGTACGGCACTGCGTCGTTCGACCACGGGATCGGCACCCGGCAGCCGTCGCGGCCGCAGTCGGTGAAGCCGGTCTGGAACCACGTCGGATCCTGACGGACGTCGTCGGGAAGGTCCTCGACCTCTTCCAGTCCGAGTTCCTCGCCCTGGTAGATGTACGCGGTGCCGGGCAACGCCAGCTGCAGCAGCGCGGCGGCGCGGGCACGGCGCCTGCCCAGGTCGTGGTTCGGCTCCTCGAGCGCCCAGCGGGCGCGCTCCCAATCGGTTTCCACGAGGTGGTCGGGCTGCGAGCGGGAGTAGCGGGTGACGGTGCGGGGCACGTCGTGGTTGGAGAGCACCCAGGTGGCGGGGGCGCCGACGGTGGCCGCCTGCTCGAGCGCGTCGTCGATCACGGCGCGAATGCTGTCCGAGCGCCACGGGGCGCGCAGGAAGTCGAACTGGAACGCGGTGTGGAGTTCGTCGGGGCGCAGGTACCGGGCCAGCCGGTCGTTGCCGGGAACCCAGGCCTCGGCGACGAAGACGCGGTCGTTGTAGGCGTTGGCGACGGCCCGCCAGCCCCGGTACACCTCGTGGACGGCATCCTGGTCCCAGGCGGGGTGGGGGTCGGTGTGCTGCGAACCGGGAAGGCGCTCACCGGCATCGGGCAGTGCGGGATCCTTGGCCAGGCCGTGGGCGACGTCGATCCGGAAGCCGTCGACGCCCTTGTCGAACCAGAACCGCAGGATGTCCTCGAACTCCGCACGGACCTCGGGGTGCTCCCAGTTCAGGTCGGGCTGGGCGGGGGCGAACAGGTGCAGGTACCACTCGCCGGTGTCGAGACGGCTCCACGCGGGACCGCCGAATGCGCTCTGCCAGTCGTTGGGCGGTTCGTCGCCCGCCGGGCCGCGGCCGGGCCGGAAGATGTAGCGCTCGCGTGCCCCGGGCTCGTCGCGGAGCGCGGCCTCGAACCAGCGGTGCTCGCTGGAGGTGTGGTTGGGCACGATGTCGAGGATCACGCGGATCCCCAGCTCGTGGGCCTCGGCGATGAACGCCTCACCTTCGGCGAGCGTGCCGTACGACGGCTCGATGTCGCGGAAGTCGGCGACGTCGTAGCCGGCGTCGGCCATCGGCGACGGGTACCAGGGGTTGATCCACACGGCGTCGACGCCGAGGTCGGCGAGGTAGGGCAGCTTGGATCGCAACCCGGTGAGGTCGCCGATGCCGTCGCCGTTCCCGTCGGCGAAGCTGCGGATGTAGACCTGGTAGACGACGGCTGTCTTCCACCAGGCTTCGGGGTGCCGGCTCGCGACGGTGGTTGCGGTCGACTCCACGGACTGGGTCATCGAATCTCCTCGGTGCGGGGATGGGATGGGCGAATGTGATGCGTAAACGTTTGCGTAAAGAGCGTGAGGCACATCACAGGTTGCTGTCAACTCGAACAGGGTGATTTCTTTTCCGCACTACAACGGCTTGCGTTTCGTGAGGAATTTGCGCAAATATTTGCGTTGCTCGCTTACTGTGGGAACGTGATCCCCAAGCAGTCCGTGAACATGGCCGACGTCGCGCGCCGCACCGGCGTCTCGATCGCCACCGTCTCCCGTGCGCTGCGCGGCGAGAAGGGGGTCTCCGAAGCGACGCGACTGCGGATTCAGCGGGTCGCCGACGAGTTGGCGTACGTCATCTCGCCCGAGGCGTCGAAGCTGTCGGGCGGCGCGACGGGCCGGGTGGCCGTCGTCGTGCCGTGGATCGACGCCTGGTTCTACTCACGGGTTCTCGCCGGCATCGAACACGAACTCCGTGCCGCCGACCTGGACGTGATGCTGTACTGCCTCGAGGAGTCGTCCCAGCGCGAATCGTTCTTCGAACGACTTCCGTTGCGCCGCAAGGTCGATGCGGTCATCGCCGTGGCGTTTCCGCTGACCGGGCCGGAGCGGGCGCGGCTCGAGGAGATGGACGTGACCGTGGTGGTCATCGGCGCGCACGCCGGCGACTTCCCGTCCGTCCGGATCGACGACGAACTGGCCGCGCGCCAGGCCGTCGGGCACCTGATCAGGATCGGCCACACGCGGATCGGCATGATCCGCACCGTCGACCCGGAAGGGCAGTCCTGGGCGGGCGACATCGCCCGGGTCGCGGGTTTCCACGGTGCACTCGCCGACGCCGGACTCGACGACGACTGCATCGCGACCGTGCCCTGGGGCGTCGAGGGCGGCGAGCGCGGCATGGAACTGCTGCTCAGCCGGGCCGACGTGCCCACCGCGGTGTTCTGTCATTCCGACGAGGTCGCCGTCGGAGCGCTACGCACGCTGCGGCGAGCGGGGGTACCCGTCCCGGCCGGGATGTCGGTGATCGGCATCGACGATCACCCGACGGCGGAGCTGGCCGACCTGACCACGGTCCGGCAACCGGTGGGAGAGCAGGGAGCGGCGGCGGGCCGGGTGGTCGTGGACCTGCTGAGCGGGCGGGAACCGGCGGAACGGGCGGTCGTGCTCCCGACCCACCTGGTGGTCAGGGGCTCGACCGCCCGTCCCGCGGAACTCTGAGGTCAGCGCACCAGGCGCTCGCCCGCCGCGTCGGTGGCGAAGAGGTGCGCGTGTGCCTCGTCGACGCGGACGTGCACGACCTGGCCTTTCTCGGGTGGGTTGCGCCAGTCGACGCGCGCGACCAGGTTCTCGGTTCGTCCGTGGACGGTGGTGCGGCCGAACACGAATGCCTCGGAGCCGAGCTCCTCGACGACGTCGATCTCGAGTTTCAGTCCGCCGGAATCGGCGATCTCGACGTGCTCGGGACGGATCCCGAAGATCACCTCGCGGCCCGCCGCCGCGAGCGCGTCGCGGGGGACGGGCACCAGCTGGTCGCCGATCAGCACGCCGCCGTCGGTGACGGGCACGGTGAACAGATTCATCGACGGTGAACCCATGAACCCGGCGACGAACACGTTCGCGGGCCTGCGGTAGAGCTCGCGGGGGGAGGCGCACTGCTGCAGCACGCCGCCCTTGAGGACGGCGACACGGTCGCCCATCGTCATGGCCTCGACCTGATCGTGGGTGACGTAGACGGTGGTGGTGCCGAGGCGGCGCTGGAGCTGGGCGATCTGCGTGCGGGTCTGCACGCGCAGCTTCGCGTCGAGGTTCGACAGCGGCTCGTCCATCAGGAACACCTGCGGCTGCCGGACGATGGCGCGGCCCATGGCAACTCGCTGCCGCTGGCCGCCGGAGAGTGCCTTGGGTTTGCGGTCGAGGTAGGCGCCGAGGTCGAGCATGTCGGCGGCCTCCGCAACGCGGGTGCGGATCTCGGACTTGTCGGTGCCGGCGAGTTTGAGGGCGAAGCCCATGTTCTCGGCGACGGTCATGTGTGGGTAGAGCGCGTAGTTCTGGAAGACCATCGCGATGTCGCGGTCCTTGGGTTCGGCGTGCGTGACGTCGCGGCCGCCGATCAGGATCTGGCCGCCGTCGACGTCCTCCAGCCCGGCGAGCATCCGCAGCGACGTGGATTTGCCGCAGCCGGACGGGCCGACGAGGACGAGGAATTCGCCGTCCTCGATGTGCAGGTCGAGTTGATCGACGGCGGGGACGTCGGACCCGGGAAAGAGCCTGGTCGCGCGGTCGTACGTGATTGTTGCCATGAGAAATGAATCCCTCCACCGGCAGGAACGTGCCGGACGATCCGAGTGTCAGGGGCGCGCCGGCTTGTGCCGACGGGAGAGAACTATGGCGCAGATCACAGGGCTTGTCCACTCGGGCGTCCGGCGCCCCACTCCCACTTCGGACGAACGGGACGCTCGTTGCGTCAGATCGAACGAGCGTCCCGTTCGTCCGGTGGCGGGTGACCTCGCGCTGCGACCCGCGTCAGGGTGGCGCTGGTCAGGTACCCGACGGTGCCGACGATCAACAGCAGGCCCCAGACGGCGCGCGCGTCGAACTTCTGCTGGCTCTCGACGAGTAGTCGTCCGATGCCTTCGCCGGCGCCGAGGATGTCGACCAGAAGCGTGATGATCAACGCCATCGACGCTGCAACCCGCACACCGAGCATGATTCCGGGAGCGAGGGTGGGCAGTATGACCTTGCGCCATCGCTCACCGGTCGACAGGCCCAGGGTGCGCGACATGTCCAGGCGCACGGCGGGGACGGCGCGCATCGCTGTCGCGGTGTTCAGCAGGATCGGCCACGATACGACCAGGGCCACAACCGCGACACCACTCACGGGCGAAGTGCCGAGAATCAGTACTGCGACGGGGACGAACGCGGCGCCGGGTACGGCGGCCAGGAAGTCGACGGTCGGCGAGAGGGTGCGATCGATCCACGGTGACGCGCCGATCGCGATCCCCACTGCTGCGCCGATGAACGCCGCAAGTGCCAGTGCGACAACGAACGTCGTCAGCGTCTGTCCGATCGCAGGCAACAACACGCCCTCGTCGTACATGCGTGCGATCGCTCCGAACCATGTGCCCGGCGGCGGGAAGGACAACGAATCATCACTGGCGACGAGCTGCCACCCGATCAGCAGCGTGGCAAGCGGCACCAGTCCGCGGAGAGGCGTCGTCGCCGATGCGCCGACGTGGTCCGCAGCGTTGGTCGTCGCGCGTGCAGCGTGCGCGGGGCCGCTGGGAAGTCCGCTGCGAACGACCTCGCGCAGAGCGGTGTTCAGCAGGTAGCCGACAATGCCGGCTACGAGGGCGTACGCCCACATACGTGCGGGCGTCAGCGCGTTCAGCGACTCGATCAGGCCACCGCCGAGGCCTCGCGGAGAGCTGATCATCTCGGCCGCGATGGCGACCAGCAGCGCAACGACAGCCGCCACACGCGCGCCGACCAGCCACGCCGGCACCACAGCGGGAATGACGACCTTCCGAACTGTCGCCGCACGCGGTATGTGCAGCGTTCGCGCGACGTCGTACTGGCGCGGGTGCACCGCCGCCACGCCGGCGGCGGTGTGGATCAGGACCGGCCACAGCGCAGCGTAGACAGCGAGGATCAGTTCGGTGGTGACCGCGGGTCCGAAGGTCAGCACTGCGACCGGCACGAGCGCGACGGCCGGGATCGTGCGCAGCACGTCGATCGACGCCATCAAGTACGTCCGCAGTGTGGGAACGAGCCCGATGAGCAAACCCAGCGCGCCCCCGACCGTCAGCGTGATCGCGGCGGCAGCGAGTGCCACGCCCAGGGTGTGCGCGAGATCGTCGGCGAGTTCCCCCGTCCGAACCAGATCGGCGAGGGCATCGGCGACCTCGCGCGGCGCCGGCAGGTACTCGTAGTCGAGCACGTCGGCGGACACCAGCAGTTGCCACACGGCGATCGCGGTCAGCGGCACGATCAGCCCCACGACGCGCGGACGGCTAACCATCCTCGCCCCGCAGGGCCTGTCCGAGTAGATGCCGGACCTGCAGGTAGCGCGGCAGTTCCCGCGTCGTCAATTGATCTCGTGGCCAGGGCAATTCGGTCGGCACGGTGAGCGTGATGACGCCGGGAGTGTGGTTGAGCACGAGTACGCGGTCGCTGAGATAGATCGCCTCGTCGAGGTCATGAGTGATGAACACGATCGTGGCACCGGTCTGCTGCTGCACACGCAGGAGCACGTCCTGCAGCGACGCCTTGGTCAACGCGTCGAGCGCCCCGAACGGCTCGTCCATCAACAGCACCCTCGGTTCGAGCGCCAGGGCACGCGCGATCTGCACGCGTTGCGCCATGCCGCCCGACAGCTGCCACGGATAGTCCGAGCCGCGGTCCTGGAGACCGACCATGCGCAGCGCCTGCTCGACCCGGTGCCGTCGCTCGTCGCGGCCGACGTGCCGCTCGAGTCCGAGCGCGGTGTTGCGTGCCACGGTTCGCCAGGGAAGCAATGCGTTGCCGTAGTCCTGGAAGACCATCACCACCCCACTGGGCGGCCGGGTCACCGGCTGCCGGTCGAGGACGACGGCGCCGCAGGACGGGGACACCAGCCCGCCGAGGACTCTGAGCAGGGTGGTCTTGCCCGTGCCCGAGGGGCCGACGATTCCGACGATCTCTCCCGCAGTAACGGCGAAGGACACGTCGCGCAGAATCTGCCGTGGACCGTCGGTCGACGTCAGCCGAACCCCCACGCCGTCGACCTCGTAAGCGGTCAAGGGCCCCGCCACACCAGCGCGTCGACGTCCGGATCGCCCTGGATGGTGCCGACGGCCTTCGAGATCGTCACGTAGGGCCGTAGGTCGTTTGCCGTGATCTCGACGGTCCAGCCGGGCAGGGGTACGCGCTCGGCGACCTCGGGCGGCATCTTCAGCCACGTCTGCAGCAGGGTGCGCGCTTCGGCCTCATGCGTGTGGAGGTAGTCGATTGCCTCCTCGAGAGACGTGCGCCACGCCGTGATCGTGTCGGGGTGCTCGTCAGCGAACGTCGATGACGATGCGAACAATGCGGTCATTCCTGTGTCGATCGTCCCGCCGCTCGCGTCCCGGACGGCCTCCACCACGACATCTTCGTGGATCCTGAAGCCTCGCGCAGCCAGCTCTGCGCCGTAGGGGATGGACGCAACGACGGCATCGACCCGGCCCGCCTTCAACTGATCTCCCATCGCCGCGAAGGGCAGCTGAACGAACTTGACGTCGTCGCGGGCGACGCCGTTGTTCTGCAGCAGATAGACCAGCGAATCGGTGAGCACACCGGTCAGCGCCGGCACCCCGATCGTCTTGCCCTCGAGTTGCGCGATCGAGTCGATGGATTCGTCACGCGTGACCCAGACGGTGTTCGGCTCCGCCGCAGAGGATCGCTGCATCCGGGAGATGACCTGCGCATTGAGCCCGCGCTCGGCGCCGACCAGCACGAGTGTCGGCACGCTCATCACGATGTCGTACTGCCCCTGCTCCAGCCCGGCCAGGAACACGGAGGCGTCCTGGCCCTCGGTGCGTGTGATCCGCAGTCCGTTCCGCTCGAAGATCCCCCGGGTATCGGCGAGATGCACCGGCAGCACGTTGCCGGTGGGCAATATCGCCACCCGGACATCGGTGACGCTCGGCCTGTCCGGCGGAACGTCGTCCCTCTCCAGACCGCATCCTGCAACCAGTACGGCCGCAACGAGCAGTGCCGCGAATCGCCGCACGTGCCGGCGGAGCGATGGTCCCGGCGTCATCGTTCCTGCTCTCCGTGGCTGTCCCACCGCAGGCCGAGCACTTCCCCTCGATTGGGGACGGACGACGTGCGGCGCCCCCACACCGAGATCAACGGCAGCGACACGGGGTACGAACAGTCGCTCCGTTCCAGCACGGCAGCGTAGCGATCGAGCTCCGCGGCGGTCATCAGCCCGGCCTCGACGATCGCGCCACCGGTCTGGTCGATGTTCGCCCGTGCGAGCGCGACAACCGCCGCGGTGCGGAACGGCATGAAGTAGCCCTCCGCGCCGACGTCGACGAGCCCGGCGGCGCGGACGACGCGTGGCAACCGGAACCCGAAACCCGGGTCGCCGGCAGTGCGTCGCATCAGCTCGCGCAGTGCCTGACGCCATTTCCGTACGAACGCGGTATCCGGATCGTCCTGCGGATCGAGCTCCTCGATCAGCGAAGGAACCAGCTCCTCGACCAGCAGCCAGCCGCCGCATTCGAGGGCCGCCACCATCCTCGACAGCGCGGCCTCACGTTCGGGAACGAATGCCAGAACTGCGCGGGCGTGGACGAGGTCGAAACTGTCCTGCGGCAGCGGGTCCACCCCGATGTCGTGGCGGCGCAGCTCCAGGTTCGCGGGAGTCGGTCGAGGAATCCGATCTGTGTCGATGTCCGTGGCCAGAACATGGCCGGTAGCTCCGACCCGCTCACTCATGAACCGCGCAACCGAGCCACCGCCCGCGCCGACCTCGAGACAGCGCCATCCGGCACCGATCCCCAGCCGGTCGAGATGGCGGCGCGTCACCCCGTCGTACAACGTTTCCAGGCCGGCGAGGCGGGCACCCGCCTCGGGAGCGGAATTGTCGAACAGGTACCGCGATCGCGGCGCAATGTCATTCGCGCCACCTCGTGCACTCATATATGTGATGATCGTACGAATGGCTGGTTTGCGACAGGGGTGACACCCGAAGTGTCGGCCGAAATGTTTTCGCCCACACGCATCCTCCTCGACCGCGAGGACGACCTCGCCGCGCTCGATGACGTACTGCAACAGGCGGTCACGGGCACCGGCCGGGTATTGCTGATCGAGGGACCGCCCGGCATCGGTAAGACCGTGCTACTCGACGAACTCCGCCGGCGTGCTCGAACATTGCACATCGATGTACTGATCGCTCGTGCCGGCGAACTCGAGCGCGGCTTCGGATTCGGGGTTGTCCGTCAGTTGCTCGAAGCCCGGCTGACGGGGGCGGGCGGCGAGGAACGAACCCGGTTGCTGGCCGGAGCGGCGAGACTGGCCGAACCGGTGTTCTCCGCCATCACCGGCGTCGACGACGAGAGCGGCGACCTCGCATTCGCCACTCTGCACGGCCTGTACTGGCTCGTGGTCAACATGGCCGAGCAAAGACCGCTGATGCTCGCCGTCGACGACGTCCACTGGGCCGATGAGCCATCGCTGCGGTTCCTACTCCACCTCGCTCACCGGCTCCCCGGTCTGCCCGTCGTACTGACCCTCACGATGCGAACCGGTGTCGACAAACACCACGACACCCTGAGCTCGCTACTGCTCGAGACCCAGCCACCGATCCTTCGCCCCCAACCACTCAGCGAGGCAGCCGTCGCTACCCTGGTGAAAGCAGCCCTCGGCGCGGATACGGGCCCCGCATTGTGCCGCGCGTGCACAGAGGCCACCGGCGGCAATCCGTTCCTGCTCTCCGAACTCCTCGGAGACCTTCGACGCGACGCCTGCCCAGCCGAACGGATCGACCCGGCAACCGTGTCCCGGGTGGTGCCCGAGCGAGTCGCGGCGGCAGTGCTGTTACGCGTCAGCCGCCTCGCCCCGGCGGCACCGGCACTGGCCCGGTCGGTGTCCGTTCTGGGCGATGCGGCAGGGCTGGTCAACTGTGCCCGGCTGGCCAACGTGAAACCCGCACAGGCACGCACGCTGGCCGATGCGCTGACCGAACTCGCAGTACTCGAACCGGGCGAGCCTCTACGGTTCGTGCACCCGATCGTCCGGACGGTGATCTACGACGACATCGACGCCACTGAACGCAACCGCCTGCACGCCGGTGCCGCACGCCTGCTCACCGAGCAGTACGCCGACCCCCGCGGGATCGCCGTGCACCTACTCGCAAGCGACCCCAGCGGCGACCGCGAAACGGTCACAATGCTGCGGGACGCAGCCCGGCGCGCACTCACCAGCGGGGCACCCGACACCGCGGCTGCGCTTCTGCGACGCGCACTCGACGAGCCACCCCAGGAACGAGATCGACCCCAGATCCTCTTCGAACTCGGCACCGCCGAGCACGAAATCGGCGACCACGCCGCCCCGCGCCATCTCCGCGAAGCGGGCGAGACCGCACGCGACCCCGCCGCACGCGCTCGCGCAGTCATCGCACTCGCCTGGACGACGCACACCGACCCCGCCAACCAGCGCGAGCAAATCCCACTCTACGAGCACGTCGGCGCCGCCGTGCGCGACCACGACCGCGAGCTCGCACTTCAGCTCGAGGCTGCACGATTGGGCGCACTGCTGTTCAACCCGGACCTACCGATTCGATTCGAAGACGAGGCGCAACGCTTCCGCGACCTGCCCGCCCAGTCGGCCGCCGAGTGCCTCCTGCTGTCGTTCGTGGCCCGCAGCGCACTGACCGCCGGCCACGCCGTCGCCGAGGCCGGTGACCTCGCCGAGCGCTCAGCGTCACATCCCGCGTTGACGAGCCAGGGCGGGCACCCGCTGTGGCGAACGAACGTCACCTTCTGCCTCATCGCGGCGGCACGCTACGACATCGCCGAACAGCTCCTCTCCCGCGCGGTCCGCCATGCCGAACGCACCGGCTCACCTCAATGGATCGCCAGGGCGCTGTGGCTACGCGGGCTGACGCGGCACCGCCACGGCGACCTGCGCGGCGCCGAGGCGGACCTTCGCGCCGCAGTCGGCGCACAGGGACTGACGTATATCCACTTCCGCTACACCGTCGTCTTCCCCTTGATCGATGTGTTGACCGACCGCGGTCGAGTGGACGAGGCCGACGCATTACTCGTCGACAACGGCCTCGACGGCGCGCTGGTTACATCGCCGCTGTCGATCGGCTCGCACATCGTCCGAGGACGACTGCGCGCCGCCCAAGGCGACCTCACAACCGCACGCACCGATCTCGAAGAGGCACTGCGGGGCCTGAAGACCAACCGCGGACTGATCCCATGGGACCACGACGCCCGCATCGCGCTGGTGCCGGTTCTGCACGCCCTCGGCGACCACGACCGTGCCCAGGGCCTCGCCGACGAGGCCCTGGTCGCCGCGACCGCCGCACAATCCCAGCGCGCCATCGGAGGGGCCCTCCGCGTCCGCGGCCTCGTCCACGGAGGCAAGGACGGCCTGGACATGCTCCAACAGGCTGTCGACACTCTTGCCGCATCACCCGCCCAACTCTGGCGTGCCGAAGCACTGGTCGACCTCGGTTCCGCGCTGCGGCGGGACGGACAACGCACCACCGCGCGGACGGTGCTGCGTGAAGGAATGGAGCTAGCACACCGCTGCGCGGCCACGCCCCTGGCCGATCGGGCTACGGACGAGCTGCGAGCCACCGGCGCCCGGCCACGCCGACGGGCCGGCACCGGCGTCGATGCGCTGACAGCCAGCGAGCGCCGTGTCGCCGAGCTCGCAGCGACCGGCATCAGCAACAAGGAAATCGCCCAGGCCCTGTTCGTCACCCTCCGGACGGTTGAACTGCACCTCTCCAACTCCTACAGCAAGCTCGAGATCCACTCCCGTCAGGAACTTGCCCGGGCGCTCCAAAGCTGAGCTTCCACCCCCGAAACAAAAGACTACGGCCGAGACTTCGGTCGCACCCCATGGCCTCCGGCCACTGCTCGGACGAGGCTGAGATACATACCCACCGCAGACCGACTCGCGATACTTCGCCGTCACTCGGCGACCCGAGGAGAAACAGATCCATGACAGAAGACAGCTGAATGAGGCGGAAGCTCTACTCGCGCATCCTCGGTGGGACGAAGCGTCCTCGTGGAGGAGTACCTCATGAACAACGACAGGCACGTCGACAACGACAAGCACTTCCAGAACGACAAGCACCTCAAACATCTCGGCGAGCTGGCTGTGGCACTGGGCATCGGGCTTGCGGTCGCGCCGGCCGGCATGGCGGTGGCAGCACCGTCCGTCGACGACTCGTCTGCGTCGTCGAGTTCCGATTCCGCCGACCGGACATCGTCCGACGGGAGATCCACGGACCGATCGACTGACAGAACTTCGTCGGACCGGTCGTCATCCGGCGCATCGGATACCGACTCGGACTCGTCGACCGGCAGATCCGGATCGTCGACGACCGGCGACTCGAACACGGATTCGCAATCCACGTCCGGCACGGATTTGCAATCCACGTCCGGCACGGATTCGCAATCCACGTCCGGCACGGATTCGCAATCCACTACGGGTACCGAATCCACGTCCTCGGACAACGACGCGAACGGGTCCGACGTGACGACTCCCGACACCTCCACGGCACCCGACCCCACGACACCCGATCCGGGCACGACAGCAGACGAGTCCGGGCAGGTCGGATCGAGTTCTGCCGCCACGGCACCGGATACGATCGACGAGTCCGGTGCCGCGATCGCGCGGGCCGACCGGTCTCCGGAACGAGCAGTCACCGAGCGATCGGATTCGCCGGCGTCCTCGACATCCCCGCAGGGTGACGACCGCGCACCTGTAGGCGACGTCGGTGTGCCGAACCTGTCGCCGACACCGGTGACGGACGGATCCGGCGCGGCCCTCGACCCGGCCGCCGCGGCCAAGACCGCGGCAGTGCGCGAACTCGTCCCGGACGCGCCGGCAGCGATTCCGGAAGCAGTACCGGCGACGGCTCCCGCGATCACCACGATCGACGGGACGGCAGCCCTGACGCGCTCGGTGCCCGTCACCCGTGCCGATGCGCCGCAGGTCGGGATGCAGGCGTCGGCCCCGTCTCTCCCCACCCCGGCGGTAGAAGTCGCATCCAGCGTCGTGTCGAAGGTGCTCGGCGCCCTCGGGCTACGCCCGTTCCTGTCGAATGACCCACAGGTGCCGATCGAGTCGCCGACGTTCTGGGCGCTGGCCGCGGCATGGTGCCGTCGACAGGAGAAGGCAGTCATCACCGACGCGAGCCGAGCGCTGGCTGCCGCCCCCGTCACGACCAGCGAGCCGATCGAATCGTTCGCCGCCGCGAGCACCACATCCATCGCCGCGCTCTCTGCATCCACTGCCGGGCCGATCGTCGGTGTGCCCGACCGCAGCACCGGTTCGGTGCTCGTCTCGATCACTGCGTCCGATTACACGGTCACCGGACCGCCGAGCCGCGGCACGGTCACCGTCGACGACGCGACCGGCGGCTTCAAGTACACCCCAACCCAGGTAGCGCGCCAGGTTGCCGCGCTGGACCCGAGCGCCGATTACAACTCGTTCGACTCGTTCACCGTCACCCCGACCTCCGGGCAGTCCAGCACCCCGGTGACCGTGCAGGTGCCGGTGTCGGCGGCACGGATGCAGGTCGCGCAGTCCACCACTGTCGGATCCAACCCGTCCGGTGCGGTCTTCGCCGGCACCAGAACCTATGTGGCAAACCAGGGTTCGAAGAGCGTATCCGTGCTCGACGCAAACAACGCCGTCGTCGGTTCGGTGACCGTCGGCACGTCGCCGACCGGTGTCGCGGCCAACCCGACCGGGACCCGGGTCTATGTCACCAACAGCGGCAGCGGCACCGTGTCGGTCATCAACACCGCCACCAACACGGTCGTCGCCACCGTCAAGACCGGCACCACACCCAGCGCCGTCGCCGTCAACCCGGCCGGCACCCGCGCGTACGTCACCAACAGCGGCAGCGGCACCGTCTCGGTGATCAACACGGCCACCAACACCGTCGTCGCCACCGTCAAGACCGGCATCACGCCCAACGCCGTCGCCGTCGCCGACACCCCCGCCGGCACCCGCGCGTACGT
This sequence comes from Rhodococcus sp. T2V, assembly GCF_029269925.1. NCBI lineage: Bacteria > Bacillati > Actinomycetota > Actinomycetes > Mycobacteriales > Nocardiaceae > Rhodococcus > Rhodococcus sp. T2V. Next base: position 93,272 of record NZ_JARJBD010000010.1, on the reverse strand, counting down.
CACCAACCGCAGCAGCAACACCGTCTCGGTCATCGACACCGCCACCAACACGGTCGTCGCCACCGTCAGAACCGGCACCACACCCACCGCCGTCGCCGTCAACCCGGCCGGCACCCGCGCGTACGTCACCAACCGCGCCAACAACACCGTCTCGGTGATCGACACCGCCACCAACACCGTCGTCGCCACCGTCGCCGTCGGTTCCCAGCCGACCGCCGTGCGCGTCACCCCCGACGGAAGCGCAGCCTATGTCGTCTCCAATCCGGACACACTGACCGTCGTCGACACGCGCACCAACACCGTCGTGTCCACCCTCTCCCTCGACTCGCCCGCCGAGTCCGGCGACCACTCCATCGCGCTCAGTGCCGACGGTTCCCGGATGCTTGTCACCGATGCGGCCGACGGGCGGGTCCGGGCCCTGACGCTCACCTACGTGAACTCCGCGCCCACAGCGACCTGGACGGCCGGCGCACCTCGGGCGTCCGACGGCGCGGTCGTCGTCACCCTCGTCGACCCCAGAGACCCGGACGGCGACCCGGTGACCTTCACGAACACCGCGCCCGGGTCCGGATCGGTCCTCTCCGACGGCGTGACCTTCACCTACACCCCGACCGCCGCCGCCCGCGACCTCGCCCTGCACACACCGGGAGAGGACGCCGACCAGTTCACCATCACCCTCACAGACAGCGGCCAGGCAAGAACGAACATCGTTGTCACCGTTTCCGTTTCGCCGACCCCTCCCCAGGTCGTCTTCGACGTCGAGTCGACGGAGATCACGGTGGGGTCCCCGACAGGCGCGGCCGTGGTCGACGATCGGCTGTACGTCGTCAGCGAGGACGGCTACGTGCAGGTCATCGACGCAGATGGGACCGTCGGGACGCCGATCGCGGTCGACTGGGCGTCGTCGAACATCGCGGCCGCCCCGGACGTGGACCGGGTGTACGTCGACAGCCCATGGGCCGGGACCATCTCGGTGATCGACACGACCACCGGCACCGTCATCGACACGATCGGGCTGCCCATCTCGCCCGACTTTCAGGGCTATTCCCTGGCGCAGGAGTTGGCCGTCAGCCCCGACGGGACGCGCCTCTACGCCAGCGGTGAGGACGGCACGGTGTCGGCGGTCGATACCGCCACGAACACCGTCGTGGCTTCGCAACCGCTCGGCTCCTACGGCAGCCTGGAAGTCAGTGCGGACGGCCGCTACCTGTACGGCGCGAACGGGTCGACCGTCAGCGTCATCGACACCGAGTCCCTGACCACAGTCGGCACCATCACGGTCGGGCCCACGTGGGACCACACCAGGACGAGCAGCGAATTCACCGACGTTTCGCACAGCCTCACCGTCGTGAACGGAAACCGGCTGTACGTCACCCAGCACGTCAGCACCGTGGAACTCGCCTCCGGCGGCTTCTCCAACGGACAGTTCATCGTCGACAACACCGGACGGCTGTGGCGCGTGACGGGCGGATACGGACTCGTCTCCGTGATCGACATCGATCCGGCCAGTGCCACGTACGGCACCACGCTCGAGAACGTGCGACTGACCGGCGACGCGCAGGACCTGGCGCTGAGCCCCGACGGCAGCCGGGCATTCGTCACCGTCGGGGATGGACGAACCGTCGCGGTGATCGACACCGCTACCAACACCGTCGTCGGAACCTTCGTCACCGACGAAGACGGCGCGGTCAGCGGGCCGTACGGTCCGCTCCGGAACGTGCTGCTCGCAGGCGACACGCTGTACGTCACCGATTACCAGGATGGCGCGGTGTACGCGGTCTCCGGCCTCACGACCGGCGCACCCGCCGCTGTGCTCACGTGACCGAACCGACCCGGTACTCGCCATGACGTCGGATGTTCATGCGACGCACCGATCATCGGGACGCGGTCAGCGGGACCATTGCGTCCGCCGCCCCAGGGCGGGGACGGCGATGCCGAAGAGGAACGCGATGGCGACGCCGAGCACGGTTTCGGAAAGCCGTTCGGTGAAGCGGTATTCGGCCTGTTCGGGATCGGAATACAGCAGCAGGACGAACACGAGGAACGTGGTGAACGTGGAGGTCACGTACCAGCGACTGCGGTGGGTTGCCGCGGCGGTCGCGACGACCGCGACGACCGCAGCGCTGTAGACCCAGTCGGCGGGAGTCGCACCGACGACGAGCACGGCCGCCGTTCCCCCGATGAGCATCGACGCGATCCGTCCCGCCATGCGGGTCATCTGTTCGTCGGTGTCGGGACGCATCACGAGAAGTGCTGCTGCGCAGGCCCAGCCGACGTGGTCGAGGTCGAGGGCGAACCCGATCGCGGCGGCGGTCGCGCCTGCGGCGCCGAGTCGGACGCCGTACCCGAGGGTGATCGCGGTCTCGGGCCGGGCGGGCACGTCGGCGGCATGTTCGGGGAGCAACAGCGAAACGAGGTACGCGAACACCGAACCGCCGATCATGAGCACAGCGAGCCCGACTGCTGTCGCCGGGTCGTCGTAGCTGAGCCCGACTCCGACCAGCGGCACCGACAGCGTCGACAAGACCTTGCTGAGGTTTCGCCGTTTCGCGACGGTGGTCCGTGCGAGCGCCGCCGCACCGACTGCGAGGGCGAACACGACAACGATCGCCAGCAGGGGTGTGCGGGCGACGAGTGAGCCCAGCACCATCGGCAGCCCGGTCAGGATCCCGATGAGAATCAGTGCAGCCCGCGCCCGTCGGGTCGGCGGCAGTCCGATGATTGCCGCGGGCAGCACCCCCACCGCCAGCGCGACACCCGAAGGGACTGCGACGGCGGTGACCGCGGCGGCCGGCGCGGCGTCGACGGCGCCGAGCGCCGCGGCTCGCCATTGCCAGTCGATACGCCGGGTGCCGGTCTCGCCCGGTTCCGGCTGCTCGTGGGCGCCGGGCACGGGCTACGGGCCTGCCGGCTCGATCGACCATGGGGAGCTCATCGAATCCTCCTTCGTGCGATTCGGCGATCGCGATCTCAGATTCCTCCTACCTGTGCGGATGCGGATCACTCCTCGGGGATGAGATCGCGAAGCGGCCGATCGGTGCTGACATACTCAGCACTTTGTTCTCAGAAAAACCAAAGTACGTATTGATAACGAGCCAAAGGTCCTCTAGTGTCAGCGTGACACCGCTCACTCGTAGATTTGAAGAGGACACGAGACATGGCTCTGACAATTGGCATCGACGTGGGTGGCACGAAGATCGCTGCCGGCGTGGTCGACACCGACGGAGTCATCCACCGGATGGTGCGTCGTGACACCCCGTCCCACGATGCGCGCGGTGTCGAGAACGTCATCGCCGAACTCGTCCGGGATCTGGCCGATACCCACCCGGTCCAGGCCGTCGGCATCGGCGCGGCAGGTTTCGTCGCCGCCGACCTCAGCACCGTGCTGTTCGCGCCGAACCTCGCCTGGCGCAACGAACCGCTCGGTGCGGTGGTCGAGGCGGCGTGCGGATTGCCGACGGTGGTGGAGAACGACGCCAACGCCGCGGCCTGGGGCGAAGCGCGCTTCGGGGCCGGGCGGACGGGACAGACCGTCGTCGTGCTCACCGTGGGAACCGGGATCGGCGGCGGCATCGTCGTCGACGGCGTCCTCCACCGCGGCAAGTTCGGGGTGGCCGCGGAGTTCGGGCACCTCAACGTCGAACCGCACGGCCGCCGGTGCGGCTGCGGCAACCACGGCTGCTGGGAGCGTTACGCCAGCGGGCGGGCACTCGTCCGGGAAGCGCAGGACCTCGCGAACGTGTCGCCGGGTTTCGCCGCCGACCTCCTCGCCCGTGCAGGCGGCAGGGCGGACGCCATCACCGGCCTCCACGTCACCGCCGCCGCGCAGGACGGCGACCCCGCCGCGCTCGAATGTTTCCGGGTGATCGGTTCCTGGCTGGGACACGGCATGGCGGACATCGCCGCGTTCTTCGACCCCGACCTGTTCATCATCGGCGGGGGAGTCTGCGAGGCCGGTGAACTGCTGCGCGGTCCCGCCGCCGCCGCTTTCGAGAACCGTCTCACGGGACGCGCACATCGACCGGTCGCCGAGGTGCGACTGGCGGAACTCGGCGCGAACGTCGGCATCGTCGGCGCCGCCGATCTGGCCCGGGAACGAGTTCTCGGGCTCGCACACAACGGCTCACGAGTATCTGGAGGAGTGCAATGTCCAATCGGTTGAGTCTTCCCATTCCGGTCGCCGAGGTGTGGGACTGGCAGAGGGACGCCGCGTGCCGCGGCTACGAGTCGTCCACCTTCTTCCACCCCGACCGCGAACGTGGCCGGGCACGCGAGATGCGGGACTTCCGCGCCAAGATGATCTGCCGCGGCTGCCCCGTGCTGGTGCAGTGCCGAGAGCACGCGCTCAGTGTCGGTGAGCCGTACGGCATCTGGGGCGGTCTCTCCGCGAACGAACGCGAAGAACTGCTCGCCAATCACCACGGCCGGGTGGACGAGGCCGTCGCCGAATCGTTCGGGTTCGACCTGGCACGCCAGGCCTGAGCGGTCAGCTGCCCGCGGGCAGCATGACCACCCGGCTGTTGTCGGTGTCCGCGACGTACACGTCGCCCCGGCTCGACACGGCGATCCCCTCCGGCTGGTCCAGTCCCGTGAACGGGAGGACCTCCTGCTCGTCCGAACCGGCGGGCAGCCGCAGAATCCGGTTGTGGTTCTGGTCGATCGCGTACACGGTTCCCTCGTCGTCGACCGCGACACCACCGACGCTCTGGAGGTCGGTGAACGGCAGGAAGCTCTGGGCGCGGGTGGCGGCGTTCCACGCGAGCACCTTGTTGGGCGTGCCGACGTACAGATCGCCCTGCTCACCGACGGCGACGGCGAACGGCCCGATCACCGTCAGCGGCACCGCGACGGGATCGGCGGTGACGTCGCGCAGGGCCATCACCCGGTTGTTCAGCGTGTCCGCGACGTACAGCGTTCCATCCGGTCCGAGCGCGATTCCGAACGGCTGGTTCAGCCCGCCGATCGGCATCGGTACCTGGGTGCTGCCGCGCAGCATCGTCACGGTGTTGGTCACGAGATCGGAGACGTACACGTCGCCGGACGTGCCGACCGCAACTCCCTGCGGAACCTCGAGTCCGGTGAAGGGGAGAACCGTCTGCTCGTAGGACCCGGCCCGCACCTCCAGAACCTGTTTGGCCGCGCTGTCCGCGATGTACAGGTTCCCGCTGCCCGAGACCGCGAGCCCGGCCGGGCTCTGCAAGCCGGTCAGCGGGAGCACCACCTGCCCGTCGGCCGACTCCTCGCCCGGCCAGACGACATAGGCGACAGCGGCGGCGACGAGGACAACCGCCAGAAGGGCGGCGAGCAGCCAGCGCGTGCGCCGCCACCGGCCCGCGACCGTCGTCGGTGTCGTCGGCTCCGCACCCGGCTCGGCGTCGGGCCGGGTCACGGCGGGACGGCCCGTCCGGGTGGTCGCGGCGGAGTCGGCGAGGGCAGCAGGACGGGTGACGCTGCCGGGCGCGTCCCACTCGATCGCGTGGACGGCGTCGCTGAACTCACGACACGTCGAGTAGCGCTCCTCGCGGTCCTTGGCCATGGCGCGCGCGACGACGGCGTCGACGCCGGCGGGCAGCCCGGGGCGTACCACGCTCGGCTTGGGAATCGGCCCGTTCAGATGACCGTGCATCACCGAGGACGCGGTGGTCCCGGGATACGGCGGTTCGTTGGTGAGCAGATGGAAGAAGGTGCAGCCCAACGCGTAGATGTCGACGCGGTGGTCGAGTTTCCGGCCCTCGATCTGCTCGGGCGCCGCGTAGTGCAGCGTCGCCACCAGCATCCCGGTGCGGGTCAGCTGGTGCGTCTCGTCCAGGGCCTTGGCGGTGCCGAAATCGGTGAGCAGCACACGTTCGGGGTCGCCCGGCGCGAGCAGGATGTTCGCCGGCTTCACGTCGCGATGCAGGATCCCCGCCTCGTGCGCGTGATCGAGCGCCTTCCCGGTCTCGCTGACGATGTGCACGGCGCGCTCGACGTCCAGTGCCCCGGAATTGAGTGCTCTCCGGGCGTCGACGCCGGGAACGTACTGCATCGCGATCCACAACCTGCCGCCCTCGCGGCCGCGGTCGTGGACGGTGACGATGTTGGGGTGGTCGAGATGGGCGGCGTGGTCCGCTTCCGACTCGAAACGCGACCGGACGTAGTCGTCGCTCGTCCACGACGTGTCGAGCAGTTTGAGAGCGACCTTGCGCGGCAGGTTGGGATGCTGGGCGAGGTAGACAGTGCCCATCCCGCCTCGTCCCAGAACCCGTTCGATCACGTAGCCGGCAAACACCGTGCCCGGTTCGAACTCGCCGCTCACTCGGCTTCACCGCCTCCCGGGACCCTTCACCATTGAACTCCGACGCCCGGTCAGTCCGGTAGCCTGCGCATCTCGATGACAGTCAGTCCCAGAGCGTCGAAGCGGGCCAGCATGCCGCGGAGATCCGTCGGGCCGTCGACCGGACCGTAGAGCGTCGTGTCACCGGTCGTGACGTCCGAGACGTCCAACTCGGGGAAGGCCGCCAGCACCCGATCGGACAGGGCGCCGCTGATCAGGAAGGCGTACCTGACCTTGCCGGGCCAGTTCGATTCAGGACGCACCACGGCGGGCTCCTTCATTCGCATCGTCGTTCCAGAACTCGGTCAGCCGTAGATTTCAGGGTGACCGACGGAACGGTGACGCGCCTCACCCGCAAGTGGTGAACCGTCTCAGAGCAAACCGTTGTGTTGCGCGGCGGCGATCGCGTCGCGGCGGGACGTGACGCCGAGTTTGCGGTAGATCCCGCGCAGATGCGTCTTCACCGTGTTCACCGACACGCACAGGTCGGCCGCGATCTGCTCGGCGGTGCGCCAGGACGGAAGCTCCACGAGGAGTTCCAGTTCACGGGGAGTGAGCATGTCGGATGCCGTGCTCTCCGACCGCGGGAACGACGCGCGGAGCCTCTCCGCGAACGGTTCGAGCACCCCGAACCGGCCGGTGCTCCGCACGAGAAGATCCCGGATCTGTGGTCCGCAGTCGTGGAACGGACGCAGCACCGACTGCGGCTCCGCGAGACGCAACGCCTCGGTGAGTGCGCTGTGGGCGCGCGAATCATGTTTGCGGGCAAGCGCGATCGACGCGTCCACGAGCCACGCCGCGATCAGGTTGGTGCCCGCCGCGCATTCCAGTTCACCGTCCAGGACCGGCTGGATCGTCCGGCGGGCCAGGTCGAGGCGGTGCAGATGCAGGTGGATGATCGCCTCGACGAGGGGGGTGTCGCCCGTGGGCCCGAGGAAGGACTGCGCCTCGGTGGCCAACTCGTGCGCCCACCCGATCTCACCGGCGGACAGATACGCGTACTGGATGGCGGGCAGCAGCACCGCCCGGATTCCCGGCGGCATCGGCAGCGCGGACGACACGGGGCTGTCCGCATGCACCATCGTCACCGAACCGTGCCGGTGTTCGGACTCGTCGAGACCGAACAGGGCCGCGGCGCCGTCGGCGAGACCCGCGGTTCCGGTGCTCGCGCGACGCAACGCCTCGGCGGATTCGGCGGCGACGCGGGCGGCGTCGGGGTCCATCCGCATGTAGCGGCACCAGGAGTCGATCAGCTTCGTCAACTGGAACGTCGGATCGCTCGTCGCCGACTGCGTCCGGCCGATCGTCAGGGCCTCGTCCACCAGTTCGGACGCCACCATCACGTCCCCCCGCGACATCGCGACGGCGGCGAGAGTCCCCAGGCAGTACATGACGCTCAACGGTGCGTCGCCGAGCCTCGCGTGCGCGAGCGACCTCCCGAGCACGGCCTCCGCGTCGTCGTCCCGTCCGAGGAAGAGCAGCGCACGCCCTTCCTGGAGCAGGACGAACGCGTCGAGATCGGGGTCGCCGCTCGATCCGCCGCCCACGCTCTGCAGCCGCTTCAGCGCGGTCTCGATGTCGCCGGTGCCGATCGCGGTCTGCACCCGCAGCGATTCGCGGAGCAGCAGGTGCACCCGGGATTCGGTGGCGCCGTCCACCAGCAGACCCGACTTCCTGCGGTCGAGGAGTTCGAGGGTCGACGTGGCCACCGGGATGTTTCCCGAGGCGAGCGCGGCGGCGGCGCGGAGCAGCCGCGCCGACGGATGGTCCTGCGACGCCCGGGGCGCCCGGGTGAGAATCCGGTCGACGGCCTCGCCGTGGCCCCCGATGATCAGGGGCAGCGACGTCCGGGCCAGCAGAGCCACGATCTCGTCGTGATCACCGGAGTTCACCGCGTGTTCGAGTGCGAGCAGCGCATCCCCGAATTCGTCGTGCCAGTGGGCCGCCGTCAATTCGAGATGCTCGACTTCGACGTGGCCGATCCGGCTGATCTCCGCGCGCAGATAACTGCGCAGCAGCGGGTGGTAGCGGTAGTGCGTGGGGTTCTCGGTGATCCGGCTGATCAGGAAATTGTGGTGCTCGAGCCAATCGATGTTGCCGTGCGCATCGGTGCAGCCCGTGAGTTTCTCGGCGAGTTCGACCGTGAACGAGACGGGGACGGACGTGCGCAGGAGGAACTCGCGCATCTCGTCGGTCTGGCCGGCGAGGACCTCCTCGATGAGATAGTCGGCGACGGCCCGGCGGTCGCCCGAGAACTCGGTGATCAATCGGCTCGGATCCGGATGTCCTTCCAAAGACATTCCCGCCAGCCGGATTCCGGCAGCCCAGCCCTCCGTGCGCACCATGAGGGCGTCGAGATCGTCCGGGGACAGCACCACGCCGTGCTCGTCGAGCATTTCGGCGGACTCGTCGGACGTGAAGGCGAGATCCGTTGCCGTGAGCGTGAACAGCCTGCCGTCCAGGCGAAGCCGCTGCAGCGCGAGCGGCGGCTCGAACCGTCCGACGATGACCGTCCGCAGCATCGGTGGTTGCCAGCGCATGAACGACTCGAGGTCGGTGAGCACGTCGGTGTCGCGCAGGAGATGGGCGTCGTCGATGATCATCCAGATGTTCTCGCCGAGTTCGTGCAGCGCGGCCGACAACGTGGCACCGAGGTCCGGTGACTCGGAAACGAGCCCGGCGCACGCCTTCTGCAGGCGAGGATTTCCGGAGTCGGTGAGCGCGCGGAGGATCGCCCGGTGGACGACGTCGAGGTCGTTGTGCCGCTCCTCGATCGTGAGCCAGGCAATGGTCGGGGCGTCGTCGGCGGCCAGCAACTCCCGCGCCCAGTCGGCCACCGCCCGTGTCTTTCCCGACCCGGCCGGCGCGCAGACCAGCGCGACCGGATAGGGGTGGGTCTCGTCGGTGAGTGCGTCGGTGAGCATGGTGTGCAGGCGGGTCCGGGTGACCGTTCGACCCCCTGCACTCGACGGTATTCGAGTACTCAGATGAAATTCCCCGAGCGGTGCTGCCGTCACGCCGACCCCCAATTCTCGCTGCACCGAGAAACGATCTTCGACAAACGTCAATCTCCGACGCAGTAAGCCGGTGCGATGATTTTAGCGAGAACCACGGGTTCTGTGTGGATGAACGTGGTTTCCGCAAACCGGCAGCAATCCGAAGTTCACACGAGACGGGTGAATCCGTAGCCGGCGGATCGGCGGACGATGACCACAGGCGGCTACGCCACCCGTGCGCCTTTGTGGTAGGGCGGGAACAACCAGAAAGGCGCACGGGCGCGAAGCGCCTGAATGGAGTGACCATGAAGTTGGCAGTTGCCGGGCTGATGATGTCGATCGCACTCGTCGCGGCGGGGTGCTCGACCAGCGACGATGCGCCGGAGACGAGCACGTCGCCGACCACGGCAGGCGGGACCGGCGCGGTCACCGTGCCCGACGCCTACACGGGACTGATCCTCACCCCGATCGGTGATCCGACCTTCCCGTTCCCGGGCACCGACGGGAAGTACCAGGTCGCCTACGACCTCCAGTTGACGAACGCGACACCCGTCCCGGCGATCCTCGACAAACTGGACGTCGTCGACGGGACCGACCCGTCGAAGGTGATCGCGTCGTTCTCCGGTGCGGCGCTCGTCGAGCCGAATTGTCCGTACGGCGACTGCAACCGGCTGCGGATGCTCACCGCCCCGGCCGCCACCTCCACGGCGATTCCGCCGCAGGAAAGTCGCATCGTGTTCGTCGACTACACGTTCGACTCGCTCGATCAGGCCCCGAAGGCGGTGCTCCACCACCTCTACGGCAGCGCCGCCGCGGCCCCGTCGTCGCGGGAACCGGCCCCCGTCGACTATCTGACCACCGCCCTCGACATCGATGCCGGGACCCCACGCGTCATCTCGCCACCGCTGAAGGGCGACAACTGGATTGCCCTCAACGGCTGCTGCCTGCCGGGCTTCCCGCACCGCACGTCGCCACTCCCGGTCGACGGCAGGATCAACAACAGTCAGCGGTTCGCGATCGACTGGAAACGCACGAACGACCAGGGCGAGTTCTACACCGGCGACCGGACGAAGAACGAAAGCTACGTCGACTACGGGTCCGACGTGTACGCCGTCGCCGACGGAACGGTCGTGGCCACGCTCGACAACGTGCCCGCCAACGCCCCGGGCACACTGCCCGCCGAGGTGCCGGAACTCGCCGCGAAACTCACCGTCGAAAACGTCGACGGCAACCACGTCGTCCTCGACCTCGGGGGCGGCGTCTACGCGATGTACGCGCACTTCATCGAGGGTTCGCTGCTCGTCAAGCCCGGGGACAAGGTCTCGAAGGGCGACACCCTCGCGAAACTCGGGAACACCGGCAACGCCAACGCGTCGCACCTGCACTTCCAGCTCATGAACGGCCCGAGCCTGCTCTACGCCGACTCCCTGCCGTACGTCTTCGACAGCTTCGAATACGAGGGGCAGGTGGCGCCGCAGCAGATCCTCGACGCGGACGACTACCTGTCGGGGCAGTTCCTGCAGGGAAAACTGCCCAACGGTGAGCCGCGGACGGATCAGCTTCCGAGCAACCTCGCGATCGTCGACTTCGGTTAGGCGGCTCCGCCGCCCGTGCGTGGTTAGGGAGTCTCTGGACTCCTTGACCACGCACGGGCGCGGAGCGCCTACGGCGTGACGATCGGGAACGCGTTGTCGGGCGGGTCGAGCAATGCGGTGAGGGCGAGGAGTTTCGACGGGTCACCCGTCACCTCGATCCCCTCCAGACCCCGGCCGGCGAACAGCGCGAGCAACTGCATCTTCGTCAGGGTCAGCGTGACGTCCGGTTGCGACGCGGTCCTCGGCGCGACTGTCTGGATGAGCGCGCCGTTGGACAGCGTCGTCCGGTAGTGCGCTTCGGGTTCGGTGAAGTGCCACTCCGCGACGAGGGTGGCGTCCCAGGCTCGCGGGCCGTTGATGCGGAGGGCGACGGAGTCGAAGATCTGGTCGATCGTCAGGGCGCTCAGCATGTCCGCGCCGAGGTCGCTGAGCGGCGGGGCGGTGATGCCGCCGCGCAGTTCGAGTGCCCCGGTGAGGTAGAAGTTGCGCCAGGTGGCGTTCTCGGCGCCGAACCCGAGTTGTTCGTACGTGCGCGCCAGCAGGTCCTTGGCCGCGTCGTCGGAGGGGTCGGCGAACACGGCGTGCTTGAGCAGTTCGGCGGCGAACCGCAGATCTCCGCGCTCGAGGTACTGTGTCGCCTTCGACCGGACCTCGTCCTGGCCGCCCATGCATTCGACGTAGCGGGTCGCCGCGCTTTCGGGCGGATGCTGCCACAGCGATGTCGGGTTGCCGTCGAACCAGCCCATGTACCGCTGGTAGATCGCCTTCACGTTGTGGCTGACCGAGCCGTAGTACCCGCGCGCATGCCAGGCGGATTCGAGGGCGGGCGGCAGTGGGAAGTTATCGGCGATCTCGATCCCGGTCAGTCCCGCGTTGAGCATTCTCAGCGTCTGGTCGTGCAGGTACTGGTACAGGTCGCGCTGCTCCGACAGGAATTTCACCACCCGGTCGCGACCCCACGTCGGCCAGTGGTGGGACGCGAACGCGACGTCGTAGCCGCCGTCGAACATCTCGATCGCCTGGTCGAGATACCGCGACCAGGCGCGGGGATCCCGGACCAGCGCACCCCGCAGTGTGAGGAGATTGTGCAGGTTGTGGGTGGCGTTCTCGGCCATGCACAGTGCCCGGTGGTCGGGGAACAGGAAGTTCATCTCGGCGGGTGCCTCCGTTCCGGGCGTCACCTGGAAGAGGATCCGGATGCCGTCGACGGTCTCCTCCTGGCCGGTGTGGGTGATGTCGACGGTCGGCGGGATCAGCCCGGGCCTGCCGGTCGACGTGTTCGTCCCGAGCCCCGCACCGAGGTGCCCGCGCGGACCCTTGGGGAGCAGCGGCCCGTACATGTAGGTGGCGCGCCTGCCCATTGCCGTTCCGGCGTAGATGTTCTCGGAGACCGCGTGTTCGAGGAACCCTTCGGGCGCGAGGATCGGGACGTCGCCGCGACCGTCCGGGAGGACGCCGACGACGCCGCCGAAGTGGTCGATGTGGGAGTGGGTGTAGATGACGCCGGTGACGGGCCGGTCGCCCCGGTTCTTCCGGTACAGCGCGAGCGCGGCGGCCGCGGTCTCCTGCGAGATGAGCGGGTCGATCACCAGCACACCCGTCTCGCCCTCGACGATCGTCATGTTGGACAGGTCGATTCCGCGCAGCTGGTAGATGCCGTCGGTGACCTCGTACAGCCCGTCCTTCGCGCACAGTTGCGATTGCCGCCACAGACTCGGGTCGGCCGTGTCCGGGCAGTCGCCGGACAGGAACGCGTACTCCTGCATGTCCCATACCGTGCGACCGTCCGCGTCCGTGACGGTGCAGGGGTCGAGACGGTCGACGAAACCGCGGTCGGCGTCCTCGAAATCGGTGGTGTCGGAGAAGTCGGGTGTCATGGTTCTTCCTTCTCGTGTCGTGGCGGGGTGGGGGTGGTGGCCGGTGCCGGGGGTGTGGGTGAGCTGCTGAGGATCGTGTTGACCCACCGCGTGGACGGGTCGATGTCGATCAGCAGTGCCTTCGCCATCAGCGTCAGCGGGATGGCGAGGATCGCGCCGAGCGGTCCGAGGATCCACGTCCAGAACACGAGCGACAGGAACGTGAAGGTCACGGACAGGCCGACCGCGTCCCCGACGAACTTGGGCTGGATCACGGACTGGATGATGACGTTGATGACGCTGTACAGGACGATGACGGTCAGCATCAGCCCCGGCCCGCCCTGGAGCAGCGCGAGCAGGGCGGGCGGGACGAGTCCGAGAACGAAGCCCACGTTCGGGATGTAGTTGGTGATGAACGACAGCAGGCCCCACAGGATCGGCAGCGGAATCCCCAGTGCCCACAGTGCCCCGGTGTCGATGACGGCGACGATCAATCCGAAGACGGTGGTCACGACCAGGTACTTGCGGGTGCCGAGGGAGAAGGCGGACAGGGCGGTGGCGATGTCGGGGCGCATCCGCGTGACGATGCTCATCCGCGAACCGTAGGAGCTTCCGTCGACCGCCATGAACAGCAGGAGGGCGGCGAGGAACAACAGGTTCGAGAAGACCCCCAGCATGGCCTGCAGGATGCCCTCCACGAAACCGAACACCGTGGCGTAATCCACCTGGGAGAGCAGGGTCTGGGCGCTGGCGGAGTTCACGCCGTTGCTGTTCAGGAAGCTCTCGGCGTCGTCGATGAGGGACGTGAAGTCGTCCGCGTACTGAGGGAGCAGCGTGGCGAGCTGCGCGACCGACAGCGCCAGCGACAGCACGAGTACGACGAGGATGCCGTTGACGACCAGGATCGCGGCGATCGTCGCGAGCCACGCAGGCACGCCCTTCCCGTGCAGCCATACGGGGAGCGGATGGACCGCGACGGTGAGCATGAGGGCGAGGAAGATCGGGGCGAGGATCGGTGCCGCCACCTGGATCCCGGCCACGGTGACGACGAGCGCGGCCAGTCCGAGGATCACGATCAGGCCCCGCGGCATCGACCACCGAGAGTCCGGCTCCGCGCCGGATACGTCCTGCGGATCGATCATCGCGTGTCCCTTCGCAACGCCGGGGGTTCCGGGATGCCCCGATTCGACTCTTGCACTGGCGCGTCGGCGTCACATCATCCGTTGCAGATGAGGATCACCCGGCGCGGATGATGCCTCCCACCGCCGGGGGTCGGACGATTCCACTGTTCGCAAACACACTTTCGAGAAGGGCATGGACATGACGACTACCCCGGAGTCCAGGACGGACAGCCCTGTGAAGCAGGGTTTTGCAGCAGGAACTTCACTGGCAGCGGCGATATTGCTGCTGACCGTCGGCGTGATCTCCTTCTTCCAGGGCATCGCCGCAGTCGCGTCCGACGACCTGCTGGTCATCGGCGTCCAGTACACCTACCAGTTCGACACCACCGCGTGGGGCTGGATCCACATCGTGCTGGGCGTCGTCCTGGCCATCAGCGCGATCGGACTGATGACGGGCGCCACGTGGGCTCGCGTCGTCGCGGTCTGCATCGCCGCGCTGTCGATCCTCGCCAACTTCCTGTGGCTGCCCTACTACCCACTGTGGTCGATCCTGATCATCGCACTCGACGTCGTCGTGATCTGGGCGGTCACCACCTGGGACACCGCCAGGGACTAGGACGATGACGACGTGGTGAGGACCGTGACCGGCACCTGGCCGGTGTTCGGCTCGCTGCGGGACTACCAACGGGGGTGGGTCAGGCCCGATGTGATCGCGGGCCTGACCGTGTGGGCGGTGCTGGTCCCGGAGGCACTGGCCTACGCGACCATCGCGGGGGTGCCACCGGTCGTCGGCCTCTACGCGGCGGTCCCGGCACTGATCCTGTACGCGGCGGCAGGCAGCTCGCGTCACCTCGTGGTGGGCCCGGTGTCGGCGACCGCAGCTCTGTCGGCGGCCATCGTCGCGCCGCTGGCCGGTGCGGACGGCGGAAAGTATGCAGCGCTGTCCGCCGTCCTCGCGATCGCCACCGGGATCGCGGGGCTGCTGGCCGGTCTGCTGCGCCTCGGATTCATCGCCTCGTTCATCTCCGAGCCGGTGCTGAAGGGCTTCATCGTCGGCCTCGCCCTCACCATCATCATCGGACAGGTGCCCGCGCTGTTCGGAGTGGAGAAGGAGAAGGGCAACTTCTTCGAACAGGCCTGGGGCGTGCTCACCCACCTCGGGGACCTGCACTGGGTGACGCTCGTCGCCGGCGGTCTCAGCCTGGTGGTGGTGCTCGGGTTCACACGCTGGCTGCCGCTGGTCCCGGGATCCCTGCTCGCCGTGCTCCTCGGGATCGCGGCAGTGTCGCTGTTCGGACTGGACGACCGGGGCGTCGACATCGTCGGTCACATCGATCCGGGTCTGCCCTCGCTCGGTCTGCCGGCCGGAGTCGGGTTCGACGACTACGTCGACCTGCTGGGTCCGGCGGTCGGCGTGCTGCTGATCGGCTTCGCCGAAGGTCTCGGCGCCGCGAAGACGTACGCGGCGAAGGAAGGCTACGAGATCGACCCGAACCGGGAACTTCTCGGCCTCGGCACCGCAAACCTCGGTTCCGGGCTGTGCTCGGGAATGGTGGTCAACGGCAGCCTCTCCAAGACGGCGGTGAATGGAGGGGCGGGTGCGAAAACTCAGGTCAGCGGTCTCGTCGTCGCCGCACTGACCGTGGTCACGCTGCTGTTCCTCACCGGCCTCTTCGAGAACCTGCCCGAGGCGACCCTGGCCGCGGTGGTGATCGCCGCCGTCGTCGAACTCGTCGACATCGCCGCGCTCCGCAGGCTGTACGGGGTGTGGACGAGGCGGCTGGGCAGCATCTACGGCCACGCCGCGCGCGCCGACTTCGCAGCGGCACTGGCGGCGATGGTGGGCGTCCTGCTGTTCGACACCCTGCCCGGGCTGGTCATCGGCATCGGCGTCTCCATGCTCCTGCTGCTCTACCAGGCCTCCCGCCCGCACGTCGCGGCGCTCGTGAAGGACGGGTCGCTGTGGGTGGACGCCGAACGCCACCCCGAACTGCCCTCCACTCCGCACGTGGTGGTCGTGCGGGTCGAGTCCGGATTGTTCTTCGCCAACGCCGATCACGTGAAGGACCGCATCGAAGAACTGTGCACCGACGACATCAGGACGGTGGTGCTCGACGCGGAGACGTCCCCGTTCATCGACGTCAGCGCGGCGCAGATGCTCGGGCAACTGCGGGACGCCCTGGAACGCAAGGGCGTCGACCTCCGGGTGGCCCGAGACATCGGCCAGTTCCGCGACACGATGCGCCGGGCGGACTCCGACACTTCACCCGTCGGCCTGTACCCGACCGTGCGGGAAGCGCTTGCCGATGTGAGCCGAAAACGGCCAGAGGAGGATTCGTGACCGTCAGCGCAGAATTACAGGAACTCGCCGCGAAGGCGTGGGTGTACGGTTTCCCGCTGGTGTTCGATCTCGACCAGGTGAACCGTTTCGTGGCGGACGGGATGGGGAGCCTCGCGCCCGCACCGTTCAACACGTTCAGTCATGCCCGCACACTCGCCGGGCCGCGGGACACCTTCGTCTCGGTCAACAACGACACCGTTTACTCGATCGCCCAGATCGACCTCGGCCACGGCCCGCAACTGCTCCGGGTGCCCGACAGCGGCGGCGCGTACTACGTGCTGCAGTTCGTCGACGCGTGGACCGACAATTTCGCGTACGTCGGCAAACGCGCGACGGGAACGGCGGCCGGCCGTTATCTGCTGACCGGCCCCGGATGGTCCGGCGAGGTCCCCGCCGGCGCGACGAGGATCGCGTTCCCCACGTCGGTGGGCACCATCGTCGGCCGCTGGGCCTGCGACGGCGAGGCCGATCTGGAGCGGGTGACGGCACTGCAGTCGGCCCTGACGTTGGAACCCGTCGGCGACCAGGCGAAGGCGGTCGGTCTGCCCGCACCCGACCCGAACGTCCCCGAGGACCTTCGG
This sequence comes from Rhodococcus sp. T2V, assembly GCF_029269925.1. NCBI lineage: Bacteria > Bacillati > Actinomycetota > Actinomycetes > Mycobacteriales > Nocardiaceae > Rhodococcus > Rhodococcus sp. T2V. Next base: position 76,469 of record NZ_JARJBD010000010.1, on the reverse strand, counting down.
TTCTGGGAGAAGCTGCGGGTGTATTCGCAGGCGTACCCGCCCGCCGCGCAGGACCTGATCGCCGAGCAGATGTTCGCCCCGCTCGGGTTGCTCGAGACCGGGGCGTCGCCGTACCTCGAGGCTCCGCCGGATCTCGCGTCCGTCCTCACGGCGGGCGCCGAGGCCGGGCACCAATCGTTGGTTGCCGCACTGAAATCGGGTGCCGGTGCGGCGGTCGTCAACGGCTGGCAGTTGATGTACCACGCCTTCGACTACAACGACGACTTCTTCGAGGTCGGCACCGTGAACTCACCCGAGTGGCGGATCGAGGACCGCTCGAAGGCACTGGGCCTGCGGGCCGGCGCCGCGATGGCGGGACTGTGGGGCAACCACGGCTACGAGGCCGCGTACGCGCCGACCTACCACGACAGCGAAGGCAACGAACTGTCCGGCGAACACACCTACACACTCACGTTCGCGCCGACCCCGCCCGTCGACGCGTTCTGGTCGATCACCATGTACGACCTCCCGGAGTTCTTTCTCGTCGACAATCCCCTCGACCGCTATTCGATCGGCGACCGCACCCCGGGACTGGTGTTCGCCGACGACGGTTCGCTGACCATCACGCTCGGCGCGACCGCGCCGGCCGACCCGGTCGCCCGCGCCAACTGGCTGCCCACACCGGACGCCGGATTCCGGCCGATGCTGCGGATGTACAGCCCCCGAGCCGAGGTGTTCGACGGAACGTTCGAGATCCCGCCCATCGTGAAGACCAGGTGATCCGGGAGACAGTGAATCGGCGGTAGTGTTCGGGCCGATTCGAGGGGGATCGAGTGAAGAAAGTCGCCGCGGCGCTCCTCTGCGCCGCGATCACGTCCGGGTGCGCGCACAGCGTGTCGGGGACCGCGGGAGCGTCGCCGCTGCAGGAACTGAGTCCGGACCAGCAGCGGCACGTCCACGTCGAGGATGAGCTCCGCGCCGCCGATCCGTGCGGACTGCTCGACGAGGCGGTGGTGCGGCACGCCGGGACGGTCCAGCAGTACGGGTCGGCCGTGCAACTGCCGGTGTGCTCGGCGCTGATGACGCGGCCCGACGGCGTCACCACCTATGTGGAGGTGTCCCTGCTGCCGTCGATGCTGTCCGAACAGTCGCTGACGCGGCCGGAGACGGTGGACGGGGTCACCGTCTACCGCGGCGCGGGCGCCGACCTTACCCGCGGGACGTGCGAGCGCGTCTTCCGGCTGCCCCTCGGAACCGACGACGAACAGGTGGGACGGCCGCCCGCGACCGTCCGCGCCGGAACCGTCGCGGGCCAGGACGCCTGCCCGCTGGCCGACGCGGTGCTGGACTCGGCGATCGACAGGATGCGGTCGGGGCTGCCCGCCCGCGACGGCGGCTCCCCGGATCAGGTGGCGCTCGCCGTCCACGACCCCTGCGAAGTCCTCGACGTGCTGGGGACCACGGCGGGCGGACGCGTCGTCGATCCGGAGTCGCCACCGGCCCCGTTCGACTGCGTCCTGTTCCCGAACCCGAATCGGGTGCCCGGGAGCGAGGTGACCGTGTCGTTCACGATGTCGCCGGTGAAGGAAAACAGACCACCCGTTCCCGCCGAGCCGGAGACGGTCGGCGACCGGTGCCGGTGGACGAGCCCGATGGGTGAGCCGATCGACATCACCCGGCCCGGGGCGGGTGTCGACGAGTTCACCCGCAGGCTCGGCCACGCGGGTGCAGTCGTCACTGTTCACGGCCCGAACTGCGCCGCCGTGGCAAGGGTCGCGAACGCCGCGAGCACGGCGTTCGGATAGGCCATCGAACGGACTCACCCGGGATCAGATTGGACTCCGCCGGTAAGCTCGACAGCTGGACCAGTACAGATTCATCGACCTGGAGGTAGAAACGCGTGGCTCTCGTCGTCCAGAAGTACGGCGGATCCTCGGTGGCAACCGCCGAGAGAATCCGACGAGTGGCTGAACGGATCGTCGAGACCAAGAAGGCCGGCAACGATGTCGTCGTCGTGGTTTCAGCGATGGGGGACACCACTGATGAGCTGCTCGATCTGGCTCAGCAGGTGTGCCCAGCCCCACCCGCCCGCGAAATGGACATGCTGCTGACCTCCGGTGAGCGCATCTCCAATTCTCTCGTCGCAATGGCAATTCATTCGCTCGGTGCGGAGGCCCGTTCGTTCACGGGCTCGCAGGCGGGCGTCATCACCACCGGTGCTCACGGCAACGCCAAGATCATCGACGTCACACCGGGCCGCGTCCGGGATGCGCTCGACGAGGGCTCGATCGTCCTCGTCGCCGGATTCCAGGGCGTCAGCCAGGACAGCAAGGACGTGACGACCCTCGGGCGCGGCGGTTCGGACACCACCGCGGTGGCCCTCGCAGCAGCCCTCGAGGCCGACGTCTGCGAGATCTACACCGACGTCGACGGCATCTTCACCGCCGACCCGCGCATCGTTCCCGACGCGCAGCGACTCGAGACGGTGTCGTTCGAGGAGATGCTCGAACTCGCGGCGTGCGGCGCGAAGGTGCTCATGCTCCGCTGCGTCGAGTACGCCCGCCGATACGACGTGCCTGTGCACGTCCGTTCGTCATACACGACCAAGCCGGGCACCATCGTGTCCGGATCGATGGAGGACATCCCCGTGGAAGAGGCAATCATCACCGGAGTCGCGCACGATCGCGGCGAGTCCAAGATCACCGTCGTCGGCCTGCCCGACACCCCCGGTTACGCCGCGCAGGTGTTCCGCGCGGTCGCCGAGGCGGAGATCAACATCGACATGGTGCTGCAGAACATCTCGAAGGTCGAGACCGGCAAGACGGACATCACGTTCACCCTGCCGACGGCCGACGGACCGCGGGCGGTCGAGAAGCTGACCAAGCTGCAGGGCGAGATCGGCTTCACGCAGGTGCTGTTCGACGACCACATCGGCAAGGTGTCGCTGGTCGGCGCGGGCATGAAGAGCCACCCGGGCGTCACTGCGACGTTCTGTGAGGCGCTCGCGAAGGCCGGCGTCAACATCGACCTCATCTCCACGTCGGAGATCCGCATCTCGGTGCTCGTCAAGGACGTGGAGCTGGACAAGGCCGTCAAGGCGATCCACGATGCATTCGAGCTCGGCGGCGACGAAGAAGCCGTCGTGCACGCAGGAACGGGACGGTAATCATGACCACCATCGCTGTCGTCGGTGCCACCGGACAGGTCGGCATCGTCATGCGCACCCTCCTCGAGGAACGCAATTTCCCCGCGGACAAGGTGCGGTTCTTCGCCTCCGCGCGGTCGGCGGGCAAGAAGCTGCCGTTCCGCGGCGAGGAGATCGTCGTCGAGGACGCGTCCGCGACGTCCGACGAGGACCTGAAGGGCATCGACATCGCCCTGTTCTCGGCCGGTGCCACGCTGTCCCGTGAGCAGGCCCCGCGCTTCGCGGCGGCCGGTGCCGTCGTCGTCGACAACTCTTCGGCGTTCCGCAAGGACCCCGACGTTCCGCTGGTCGTCAGCGAGGTGAACCCGGAGCAGGCGAAGAACCCGCCGAAGGGCATCATCGCCAACCCCAACTGCACCACGATGGCTGCGATGCCGGTGCTGAAGGTCCTGCACGACGAGGCCGGACTGCAGCGTCTCATCGTGTCGAGCTACCAGGCCGTCTCCGGCAGCGGCATCGCCGGTGTCGAGGAGCTGGTGGGCCAGGCCCGCGCCGTCATCGGCGACGCGGAGAAGCTGGTCCACGACGGCAGCGCCGTCGACTTCCCGGCCCCGAACAAGTACGTCGCACCGATCGCGTTCAACGTGCTGCCGCTGGCCGGCTCCATCGTCGACGACGGCAGCGGTGAGACGGACGAGGACCAGAAGCTCCGCAACGAGAGCCGCAAGATCCTCGGCCTGCCCGACCTGCTGGTGTCGGGCACGTGCGTCCGCGTCCCCGTGATCACCGGTCACTCGTTGTCGATCAACGCCGAGTTCGAGCGTCCGCTGTCGGTGGAACGCGCGCAGGAGATCCTGTCGAAGGCTCCCGGTGTGCAGCTCGTGGACGTCCCCACCCCGCTGCAGGCCGCGGGCAGCGACCCGTCGCTGGTCGGGCGCATCCGTCAGGATCCGGGTGTTCCGGAGGGCCGCGGGCTCGCGCTGTTCGTGTCCGGCGACAACCTGCGTAAGGGTGCCGCCCTCAACACCATTCAGATCGCCGAACTGCTCGTCTAGCTCCCCCCACGTGAGTGGCAAAGTGTGCTCCCGCACGCTTTGCCACTCACATGTCGGTTGCGGGTGGATACTGGGCCGATGAGAGTGGTCGGGGCTGCGGTGGCGGCGGTTCTGCTGCTGCTCGCCGGCGCGACCGAGGTCTCCGCGCAGCCGTCCGCGATCCTGCTGTCGCAGGAGGACCTGCCCCCCGGTACGGTCCCCGCCCAGGCGGGAGACAGCGTCCGGGTGCGGTACTCCACCCTCCGCACCTCCACCGCGACCGGTGAATCGACCGGATCGGTCTTCCTTCCCCGCGGCGACCCGCCCGCCGGCGGCTGGCCGGTGGTGTCCTACGCCCACGGCACCGTCGGTGTCGCCGACCAGTGCGCACCGTCCGTCGCCGGGTTCAACTACGTCGAGCTGCCCGCGATCGAGCAGTGGCTCGCCGCCGGGTATGCCGTCGCGGCAACGGATTACGCGGGAATCGGCACTCCGGGCGTCAATGCCTATCTGGACGGTCCGGCGGCCGCCGCGAACGCCGTCGACGTCGTCCTGGCCGCACACGAGGTCTACGGCGACGTGCTCGCCGACCGGTGGATCGTCACCGGACTGTCGCAGGGCGGGCACGCGACCTACTTCGCCGCCCGCGAGGCCACCGCCCGGGCACCCGCGCTCGACTTCCGGGGCGCCGTCGCCGTGGCCGCGCCGACCCACCTCGAGCAGCTCTTCCCGGCCGCGGGTCCCGCGGTTCCGGCGCTGCCGACCACCGGAATCGTGAACTACGCGTTGTTGACCCTCGCCGGTATCGACGACCAGCGTCCCGAGGTCGACATCCGGCGCTACCTGTCGCCGACGGGACTCGACCTGATGGAGTTCGCGAAGGTGACGTGCAGCCGCGAACTCGGCCGGTACCTGCTCGCCCACCCCACGTCGGTCGGCGACCTGTTCGCGGCGCCGCTGTGGAACGACCGGTTCCGGGAGCTGTTCCGGGAGATGCAGCAGGTGCCCGTCGACGGCTTCGACCGTCCCCTGCGGGTGGTGCACAGTCTGTCCGATGCGTCGGTGCCGATTCCGTTGACGTGGGCGCAGCTCGCCGAGATGCGGCAGCACGGGGTCAACGCCGAATTCCAGCAACTCGTCGGTGAGGACCATCGTGGGTCGCTGATGGCCTCCATGCCGGAGTCCCTCGCGTTCGCCGCGCGCGTCCTGTCCCCCAGGTGACCCGTAGGTGAGTGGCAAAGCGTCCCCGAGCACGCTTTGCCACTCACCTCACCCGGGACGTGCGAGGCGGGCACGGGCGCGCGACCCTACGGTTCGGACATGGGCTCAGTCATCGGAGAACTGTTACCGCTCGCCGTGGGTGTCGCGATCTCGCCGATCCCGATCATCGCCGTCATCCTGATGTTGCTGTCGAAGCGTGCGGGCGGGGCGAGCGCGGGCTTCGGTGTCGGCTGGATCCTGGGCATCGTCGTCGCGACAGGGATCTTCGTGCTCCTCGCCGGCAGCGTCGACACGTCCGACTCCGACGGCCCCTCCGCGACGGCGTCGTGGGTGAAAGTCGTTCTGGGTGTGCTGCTGCTCCTGCTCGCGGGACGGCAGTGGCGAAGTCGCAACGCCGACGCGGAACCCCCGAAGTGGATGCAGGCCATCGACGACCTGAACTTCGTGAAGTCCACGGGACTCGGGTTCGCACTGGCGGCGATCAATCCCAAGAACCTGCTGCTCTGCGTGTCCGCGGGCGTCGGAATCGGCACCGCCGGCGTGAGCGGCGCGGAGCAGGCGGTGGCCCTGGTCGTGTACACCGTGCTGGCCGGGTCGACCGTCCTCGTCCCGGTGGTCGCGTACGCCGTGGCCGCCGACAGGATGCGCGGGACCCTCGACAGTCTCAAGGTCTGGCTGCAGGCCAACAACGCCGCCGTGATGAGCGTGCTGCTACTCGTGATGGGCGCCGTCGTTCTCGGGAAGGGACTCGGCGGCCTGTTCTGACACGATCGCGTCCGGTCCCCGGAGGTAGTGCCCGACGTAGCCCTCGTCGAGCGCGATGGCCTTGACGATCACCGCGGACCCCACGATCACGACGGACAGGACGAACAGCCAGCTGATCGCGGTGAATACCAGGCCGAGCGGCCCGAACTGGTGTTGCGCGGCGGCGGTGATCCGGGGCAGGACGAGGCGTCCGCCGACGTGGAGGGTGGTGAGCGCGGCGGCGGTCAGCATCCCGGTCGCCCAGAGCACGCGACCCTTGAGGGTGCCAATCGTCAACAGGTACGGGCTGAGGGTCCACACGGCCATCCACACCGCGAACTCCCCGGCGACTGCGAGAGGGGGCCCGATGAACCGGACGTTCGTGAGCTCGCTGGCCAGGCCGATCGCCGTCCCCGACAGCGCGACGGCGAACAGGACGACGAGCCACCGCCAGGCGTCTCGGAGGTTGATCGACGGGACGTTCCAGATCTTGCCGTAGATCCGGGCGAGGGCCCGCGCGAAGGACGTGCCGCTGATCGCGATCATCAGCAGCCCGACGACCCCGAACGCGGCGAAGGAGGGGTTCGTGGTGTCGACGTCGCCGGAGGTGGATGTCAGTTCCGTGGGGTCGAACCCGAACTGTGTCTTGATGGTGCTTGCGGTCACGTTCCAACTGCTCAGCGTCGATGCCGCGATCATCACGGGCAGCACGGACGTGAAGATCCTGGCGGCGAGCGTCATCGACCTGTCGAAGAGTTCGATCTCCACCAGCCCGTCGATGACGCGTCGAACCGTGCGGCCGGGAGGGGTGCCCTGCAACCAGCCGTTGGCCGTTTCGGTGTGCGCAGCCAGAGCTTCCCTGGCCAGCGCCACAGACAGTTTCGTCGACCGCACTCTTCGAGCGAACACCGATTCGGACGGGTTGTCATCATCCGCGTCAGGTGAGAAGACCGGTCACGGGCGGACGATGCATCGGAACCCGATGTGGCAGGTCGACGTCTCCTCGGTGTCACCCTGCCGGGCCGAGGGCCGGTAGCGGAGGCAGTAGTTGGGCGCGCAGAGATGCGAGCCGCCTTTGATCACGCGGCGCGCGTACGGCTCGTGCGGGTCCGGGGCGGCAGCGGTGTCGATGCGGGGATTCGCCGGGATGCAGCAGGAACTCGCCGGTGCCACGTTCTTGCCGCCCGCGGAGTGGTCGGCGGTGAAGTAGTCGCTGGTCCATTCCCACACGTTGCCGGCCATGTCGTCGAGTCCGTAACCGTTGGGCCGGAAATGGCCGACCGGCGATGTCCCGGCGAACCCGTCCTCGAGGAGGTTCTCCCACGGGAACTGGCCCTGCCACACGTTTCCGCCGGGCCTGCCACCCGGTTCGTGCTCGTCGCCCCACACGAACGGCTTCCGGTCCAGGCCGCCGCGGGCGGCGAACTCCCATTCGGCCTCGGTCGGCAGGTCCTTGCCCGCCCACTCCGCGTAGGCGCGGGCGTCGAACCACGACACGTGCGTGACGGGATGGCGTTCGCGTCCGCCGACGTTGCTGCCCGGACCCTCGGGGTGCCGCCAGTCCGCGCCCGGCGTGAACGACCACCAGCGGGTGAAGTCGTCGAGGGGCACGGGGCCGGGGGTCGGGGTGAACACCAGCGAACCGGGCACGAGCAACGCCGGATCCGCGCCGGGGTACTGGGCGGGGTCGGGGGCGATCTCGGCGGTCGTGACGTGGCCGGTGTCCTTCACGAACCGCCGGAACTCGGCGACGGTGACCTGGTGTGAGTCCATCCAGAACCCGTCGACCGTCACCTGGTGGACGGGGCGTTCCTCGGGGTAGAAGTCCTCCGAACCCATCCAGAAGGTGCCCCCGGGGATCCATGCCATGTTCTTCGGAACTGCACGAGTCATGGGGTCAGACTGGCACGACGACGGCCGCCATGCGACGGTGCGCCCGTAAACCGGGTGTGCGCGGCGACGGTTGGGGTACCGTCGGCTACTCCAGTCGGCTACTCCAGTCGCAACGCTGGTCGCATCGTGCAGGGGGCTCCACCGTATGGATGGACGAATTCCGCGTAGGTCGTTCGTGCGTGGTCTGGCGCTGACCGCCGGGCTCGGCGCCGTCGGAGCGGGATCGGCGAGCGCCTACCCGTTCGGCATCGATCCGCTGCGGCCGTTCGTCTTCTCCTCGCCGCCGCTGCAGCCGTTCCGGGAACAGCTGCCACCGTTGCCGGTGCTCGGCGGGACCGCCGTCGAGGTGCACGCGAGCAGCACGATGCACGTGTTCCATCCCGACCTGCCCGCCTCGCCTGCCCTCGGCTACGGCGGCATGGATTACCTGGGCCCGACGATCGAGGCGCACGTCGGTGAACGGACCTCGCTGACCTACCGCAACGACATCACGAGCAACCCCCTCGCCGCCGACGTCGACACGCGGATCCACGGCGTGAGCGAGCAGGACCGCACCCAGGTGCCGACGTCGCTGCACCTGCACGGCGGCCGGACGCCCCCCGAGTTCGACGGACACCCCGAGGACACGATGCGGCCCGGGCAGGGGATGGTGCACGAGTTCCCGAACCGGCAGGACGCCTGCGCGCTCTGGTATCACGACCACGCGATGGGCGTCACCCGGCTCAACATCTACGCCGGGCTGGCGGGCATGTACCTGCTGCGCGACGAATACGACACCGGTCAGACCGGCAACCCGCTCGGTCTGCCCGCGGGCGAGTTCGAACTGCCGCTGGTGTTGCAGGACAAGAACTTCACCGACGACGGACGGCAGAGCGTCCGCTCCAACCCGCTGAATCCGCAGGGCAGCTGGGAGGCCGCCACGCCCGGTGACGTGGGGGTGGTGAACGGCAAGGTGTGGCCGGAGATGCCGGTGGCGCGCGGCCTGTACCGGCTGCGGATGGTGAACGCGGCGTCGTTCAGCGTGTGGAATCTGTTCTTCGAGAACCGGATGAGGTTCTGGGTGATCGGCGCCGAGGGCGGGCTGCTCGACGCGCCCGTCGCCACCGACCACGTCCGGCTCGGACCGGGGGAGCGGGTGGACCTCCTCGTCGACTTCGGGGCCCTCGCACCGGGGACGACGGTGGAACTGCGTAACGACGAACCGATTCCGGCGCAGGTCGCGCAACGCGGCGTGCAGATCATGCCGCGGTTCTGCCGGTTCCGGGTCGGGACGGCCGCCGGCTTCACCGGCGGAGTGCCGGAGACCCTGCGGGGCGGCGGTCGTGGCCTCGTCGCACTCCCGCCCGTCGCGCGGCCGTCGGTGGTGCGCAACGTGTCGGTGATGCAGCTCGCGCAGGGCCTGGGTCAGCCGTCGCCGCTGATGTCGCTGAACAACCTGCGTTACACCACCGACGACATCGAGATGCCCCGGCAGGGGACCGTCGAGCAGTGGAACATCGTCAACGTCACGCCCGAACCGCATCCGATCCACCTGCATCTGGTGACGTTCCGGGTGATCGGACGGCAGTCGATCGACACGAACGCCCTGATGCAGGCCGTCCCGGTACCCGCGGTCGGGGTGCGGTGGACGCCGTCGGCGGACCCGTTCGTTCTCGGGCCGAACCTGGCGCCGCAGGTGTGGGAGTCCGGGTTCAAGGACACCGTGATCGCGGACGCGAACTCGATCACCCGGATCGTCGTCCGGTTCCCGACGGCGGACGAACTCGGCTTCGACCCGGACGCCACATTCGGGATGTCGGCGGCGCACACGATGGATCACTCCGGTGGCGGCCACATGGAGCAGTCGTCGCATCCCCTGCAGGGGTACGTGTGGCACTGCCACATGCTCGACCACGAGGACCACGACATGATGCTGCGGTACCGCCTGGTGCCGTAGGCCCGTGAGTACTTGTTAACGACCCGCGGTTAAGAAGTACTCACGGGTGCATTTACAAGCAGTCTGGACTGTTTTCTTTTTCCCGCCTACAGTGCTGGGTGTGACACCTGACACAGCGGTAGCCAAAACGACCCGCACGCAGGCCGAGCGGACCGCGGCGATGCGCACGAAGCTGCTCGACGCGGCCGTCGACTCCCTGGTCGAGCTCGGATACGCCCGCACCACGACGCAGGGCATCGCGCGGCGGGCCGGGGTGTCGCGCGGTGCGCAGCTGCACCACTTCCCGACCAAGGAGTCGCTGGTGGTGGCCGCGGTGGAACATCTCGTGGACAAGCGGATGGACGAGATCCTCGCCGCCGAAGTGGATGCCGGCCGCGGTATCGAGGTGCTCGCCGACGCCTTCTCCGGACCGCTGTTCTACGCGGCCCTCGAACTGTGGGTGGCCGCCCGCACCGACCCGGCCCTGTTCGAGGCGGCGGTCCCGCTGGAGCGGAAGGTCACCGACGCGCTGCGTCGCGGGTCGGCGGAGGTGTTCGGCGATCGGTTCGACTCCGACGCCATCGAGCTCAGTATCGAATTGGTTCGCGGTCTGGCGGTGTCGGCACTGTTCCGCACCCCCGAGGCCGAACAGTCACTACGCGCGCGGCTGTTGCCCGTGTGGGAATCGAAGGTGGAGAAGTCGTGAATCTTCCGCAGCACGTACACACCCTGATCGTGGGGGCGGGTTTCGCGGGCATGGGCCTGGCGGCGCGCATCCTGCAGACGCAGCCGCAGGCCGACGTCCTGATCGTCGAGCGCGGCGACGATGTCGGCGGCACGTGGCGCGACAACACCTACCCGGGGTGCGCATGCGACGTCCCGACGTCGCTGTACTCGTACTCGTTCGCGCCCAGCGCCGACTGGAGTCACACGTTCGCCCGCCAGCCCGAGATCCACCGCTACCTGAAGACGGTCGCGGCCGACACCGGTGTCCGGTCCCGGGTGGTCACCGAGTGCGAACTGCAGGAGGCGCACTGGGACTACGACGCGGCCGTCTGGACCGTTCGGACGAGCCGCGGAACGCTGACGGCCGACGTCGTGGTGGCCGCGACCGGTGCGCTGTCGACGCCCAGCGTCCCGGACATGCCCGGGCTGGAGACCTTCGGCGGCACCACGTTCCATTCGGCGACGTGGAATCACGACCACGACCTCGCCGGTGAACGCGTGGCCGTCATCGGCACCGGCGCGTCGGCGGTGCAGTTCGTGCCCGAGATCGCGCCCGTCGCCGGGCACCTCACCGTGTTCCAGCGCACCCCCGCCTGGGTGATCCCGCGACTCGACCGTGCACTGCCGGACTCCGAAAAGGCCCTGTACCGGCGAATGCCGTTGGTGCAGAAGGCAGTCCGAGGTTCGGTGTACAGCTTCCGGGAAGCCCTGGGCGGGGTGCTCGCCCACGCCACCGGCCTGCTGCCGGTGTTCGAGGCGGTGGCCCGCATGCACCTCCGCCGGCAGGTGCGGGATCCCGAACTGCGGCGGAAACTCACGCCGAACTTCACGATCGGCTGCAAGCGGATGCTGCTGTCGAACGACTGGCTCCGGACCCTCGACCGTCCCGACGTCACGCTCGTCGACGCCGGACTCGCCGGGGTGACAGCGGACGGCGTCGTCGACGCGGTCGGCAACGAGCACAAGGTCGACACGATCATCTTCGCGACCGGGTTCACGCCGACGGAACCGCCGGTGGCGCACACGTTGCGCGGTGCGAACGGCCGCACCCTCGCCGAGCACTGGGCCGGGAGCCCGAGCGCGTACAAGGGGACCACCGTCGCCGGGTTCCCCAACCTGTTCCTGATGTACGGGCCCAACACCAATCTCGGTCACAGCTCCATCGTCTACATGCTCGAATCGCAGTCCGCGTACATCGCCGACGCGTTGACGGCGATGCACCACAACGGAATCGCCGCGTTCGAGGTCACCGAGGAGGCGCAGCGCCGATACAACACGCGCATCCAGTCCGACCTCCAGACCACCGTCTGGAACAAGGGCGGCTGCTCGAGCTGGTACTACGACTCCGAGGGCCGGAACTCCGTCCAGTGGCCGACGTTCACCTGGAAGTTCCGCTCGCAGATGCAGCGCTTCGACCGGGAGAACTACGTATCCCGGCGCAGGACGGCGAAGGAGACCGTCGCGTGACGCACTACGACGTGGTCGTGGTCGGCTCCGGTTTCGGCGGCAGCGTCGCGGCGCTCCGGCTCACCGAGAAGGGGTACCGAGTCGGCGTTCTCGAGGCGGGCAGGCGCTTCACCGATGACGAACTGCCCGAGACGAGCTGGCGGTTACGACGCTACCTGTGGGCGCCCTGGCTGGGCTGCTACGGCGTGCAACGGATCCACCTCCTCCCCGACGTCCTGGTCATGGCCGGGGCCGGGGTCGGCGGTGGATCGCTGAATTACGCGAACACGCTGTACCAGCCGCCGCGCCGCTTCTTCGAGGACCGGCAGTGGGCGCACATCACCGACTGGCAGTCGGAGCTGGCCCCGTACTACGAGCAGGCGAAGCGGATGCTGGGGGTGACGACCAATCCGTCGTTCACCCCTGCCGACGCCGTCATGCGGGAGGTCGCCGAGGAGATGGGCGCCGGTGCGACGTTCACGTCCACACCGGTGGGAGTCTTCTTCGGCGAGCCGGGGTCGCGGGCGGCCGACCCGTTCTTCGGCGGCGAGGGTCCCAACCGCACGGGGTGCACCGAGTGTGGCAGTTGCATGACGGGTTGCCGGGTGGGAGCGAAGAACACGCTCGTCAAGAATTACCTCCACCTCGCGGAGAAGGCGGGCGCTCGGGTCCATCCGCTGACGACGGTGAAAGAGTTGCGCCCCCGACCGGGCGGCGGTTACGAGTTGCGAACCCGCCGCACCGACGGAATCCGTAAGCGGGAGCATACGTTCACCGCCGACCAGGTGGTGGTCGCCGCGGGCACGTACGGTACCGCCCGGCTGCTGCTGGCGATGAAGGAATCCGGTGCGCTGCCACGGTTGTCGCCGAGGCTGGGGTCGGTGGTGCGCACCAACTCGGAGGCGGTGCTCGCGGCCACGGCCAGGAACCGCGACACCGACTTCACGAAAGGTGTGGCCATCACGTCCTCGTTCCACCCGGACGATCACACCCACATCGAGCCGGTGCGGTATGGCAAGGGCAGCAACGCGATCGGACTGCTGCAGACCGTCCTCAGCGACGGCGGTGGCCGGACGCCGCGGCTGCTGAAAGCGGTGGGCGTCGCGCTGCGCCGGCCCGGGGCGTTCGCCCGCAGCCTGTCGGTGCGGCACTGGTCGGAGCGCACCGTGATCGCGCTCGTCATGCAGACCGACGACAATTCGCTCGAGCTCGCCAAAGGGAAGGGCCGGCTCGGGCGCGCGGTCACCAGCCGTCCGGGTCCCGGAGATCCGCCGCCCGAATGGATCCCGCAGGGGCACACAGCCATCAGGAAGGTGGCCGCGCGGATCGGAGGAGACCCCGGCGGCTCCGTCGCCGACGTCGTGAACATTCCGATGACCGCGCATTTCCTCGGGGGATGCGCCATCGGGGACTCGCCGGACACCGGGGTCGTCGACCCCTACCTGCGCGCGTACGGACACGACGGGCTGCACGTGGCCGACGGGTCGGTGGTGAGCGCGAACCTCGGCGTCAACCCGTCGCTCACCATCACCGCCCAGGCCGAGCGCGCATTCGCGCTGTGGCCCAACAGGGGTGAGACCGACACCCGGCCAAAGCCGGGCAAGCCATACGTACGTATCGCACCGTCGCCGCCCCGGAATCCGGTGGTGCCCGCCGACGCGCCGGGCGCACTGCGGCTTCCGCTGACGGTCGTGAACCGAAGGGAGACAGTCGATGTGGAGCGTGCCTGAATCGACCACCAACCGCACCGACTGGCCCGGGAGTTCACCGCCCCCGTGGCCGGCGACCGTCCGCGCGACGCTGTGGTGGCACCGCAGCACCGCGGCCGCCCGCGCCCTCGGACCCGGCGGCGCCACCGTCCCGATGACCCTCGCGATGATGGTCGACTATCTCGACTCGCCCGTCGGCCCCTACCGGGAAATCCTCGCCAGCCCGGTGCTCCGCGCGCCGGGGCGTCGTATCGGCGTCCTGCCGCGCATGGCGGTCCCGTTCATCGCCGTGGATTCGGAACCCTCCGTGCACGGTGGACGCGCGCACTGGAGCCTGCCCAAGGTGCCTGCCGAGTTCGACGGCGACGTGCACGGCGACTTCGCGGCGTCGTCCGGGGCGTGGCGCGTCACCGCGAGCACCCGGCCGCGCGGACCGCGGCTTCCGATCGCCGGGGCGCTGGGGTTCGCGCAACCGGCTGACGACGGTCGCGGTCTGGTGACGGCGTGCGCGCGGCTCCGCGGCCACTTCCGGTACGCCCGCGTGGACGTGGCGGCCGACGGTCCCACGCTGGCCGACTGGCTGACGCCGGGACCGCATCACGCCATCGTGATCACCGACGGCCGGATGACCACCGGGCCCGCGCGTAGGCGCTGACAGCCGGGGCGCTACGCGATCTCCGCGGCGACGCCGGCGAGACGCGGCAACACGGTGTCGCGCCAGCCCGGACCCATCCGCTCGAACGCGTCGCGGCTGCGCTTGTCGTCGAGGTCGAAGCCCGAGTGGTCGAGGAACAGGCGCGTGCCCGTACCCTCGGGAACGAGGCGCCACACCAGGGTCCAGTTCTCGGTGAACGTGTAGACGAAGCGCCGTTCCGGCTCGACCTCGACCACTTCGCACGGCACGGCGCCCCAACCGGGCATGTCGAGGTGGAACCGGTGCCCGACGGTGGCGGCGATATCGCCCGCGGCCCACCAGCGGGCGAGCAGATCCGGTTCGGTGAGGGCGCGCCACACCTTGGCCGGCGGCGCGGCGATGAACTGGTCGACGGAGATCTGGGTGGTGGTGCGGTCGGTCACGAGTCCTCCTCGAGGAAGTCGGCGAGTGTGCGCAGGCGGTGACGCCAGAACCGCTCGAACGGGTGCAGCCAGTCGCCGACGTCGGCGAGCGGCTCGGCGGTCAGGTAGTAGTGCCGCTGCCGTCCGGACGGTTCGTCGCGGACGAGCCCGGCCCGGCGCAGCACCTGCAGATGTTCCGCCACCGCGGGGCGGCTGAGGTCGAACCGGCCCGCGAGGTCCCCGGCGGTGAGCGGTCCGTCCACCAGGATCTCCAGCAGACGCCGTCGCACGGGGTTGGCGAGGGCGAGGAAGACGTCGTCGTCGGGCACGGGGCGAGCTTATGTCGGAGATTTCCGACATGTCAATAATCTCCGACACGTCCTTTTCTTGACTAATTCCAAAAAGACGCAATACTGGAACACATGCAACACGACACGGATCCCAAAGCGCAGCTGCGCGGCGTGGGTCTCCGTGTCACTGCACCACGTGTTGCAGTGTTGAATGCGGTTGCCGTACGGCCGCATTCCGACGTCGACGACATCGCAGCCGTAGTTCGCGAAGAGCTGGGATCGGTCTCCACCCAGGCGGTATACGACGTCCTCAAGGCGTGCACCGCCGCCGGTCTGCTCAGACGTATCGAACCCGCGGGATCGCCCGCACGGTTCGAAACCCGTACCGGAGACAACCACCACCACCTCGTGTGCCGCAGCTGCGGGACCGTCGTGGACGTGGACTGCGCCGTCGGCGAGGCACCGTGCCTCGACCCCTCGCAGGCCCACGGATTCGAGATCGACGAGGCCGAGGTCGTCTTCTGGGGGCTCTGCTCCCAGTGCCAGACCGACGCGCAGAGCGAAACCGGGTCGGCAGCAGCCCTGTCCTGATCCCGGTTCGTCCCCGCCGATACACCCTCACCCGATTGCAACCTGGAGGCTTTGCCATGCCTGAAACACAGCGCGCGACCACCACCAACGCCGGGATTCCCGTCGCCAGCGACAACGAGTCGCTCACCGCCGGGCCGCAGGGTCCCATCCTGTTGCACGACCACTACCTCGTCGAGAAGCTCGCGCAGTTCAACCGCGAGCGCGTCCCGGAGCGCGTCGTCCACGCCAAGGGCGCAGGCGCGTTCGGCGAACTGGTCGTCACCCACGACGTGAGCCGCTACACGAAGGCCACCCTGTTCCAGCCCGGCGCGAAGACCGAATCGCTGGTGCGGTTCTCCACCGTCGCAGGTGAGCAGGGCAGCCCCGACACCTGGCGCGACCCGCGCGGGTTCGCCGTGAAGTTCTACACCGAGGACGGCAATTACGACCTCGTCGGCAACAACACGCCCGTCTTCTTCATCAAGGACCCGATCAAGTTCCCCGACTTCATCCACTCGCAGAAGCGGCTGCCCGGATCCGGTCTGCGCGACCACAACATGCAGTGGGACTTCTGGACGCTGCGGCCCGAGTCCGCACACCAGGTGACGTGGCTGATGGGTGACCGCGGCATCCCGAAGACGTGGCGGCACATGGACGGTTTCGGCTCGCACACGTACCAGTGGGTCAACGCCGACGGCGAGCGGTTCTGGGTGAAGTACCACTTCAAGACCGACCAGGGCATCGAGTTCCTCACCCAGGACGAGGCCGACAAACTCGCGGGCACCGACCCCGACCATCACCGCGCCGACCTCTACGACACGATCGCCCGCGGCGAGTTCCCCAGTTGGACGCTGAAGGTCCAGGTCATGCCCGTCGACGAGGCCGAGGGCTACCGATTCAACCCGTTCGACCTCACCAAGGTGTGGTCGCAGAAGGACTACCCGCTGATCGAGGTCGGCAAGTGGACCCTCAACCGGAACCCCGACAACTTCTTCGCCCAGATCGAGCAGGCGTCGTTCGAACCGTCGAATGTCGTTCCGGGAATCGGCTTCTCACCCGACAAGATGCTGCTCGGGCGGGTCTTCTCCTACGCGGACGCGCACCGGTACCGCATCGGCGCCAACTACGCCCAACTGCCGGTCAACGCCCCGAAGAACCAGGTGAACTCGTACTCGCAGGACGGCGCGATGCGGTACGCCACCAATTCACCCGAGACCCCGGTGTACGCGCCGAACTCGTACGGCGGCCCGCACGCCGACGCGTCGCTCGCGGGCGACGAAGGCCTCTGGGCGTTCGACGGTGAGTCCGTGCGCGCCGGTTACGTCGAGCACGCCGAGGACGGCGACTTCACGCAGGCGGGCACCCTCGTCCGCGAGGTCCTGAGCGACGACGAACGCGACCGCCTGGTCAACAACATCGTCGGTCACGCACTCGGCGGTGTCAGCGAACCGGTTCTGCTGCGGGTGTTCGACTACTGGAAGAGCGTCGACCCCGACCTGGGCAAGCGAGTGGAAATCGGTGTCCGGGAAGGACAGACCGGGAACTGATGTCGTTGGTGGGGCACGCTCAGAGCAGGCCCCACCAATAGATCAGCAACGCGAGAACGAATACCACCACAGTTTCCACGACGACCCTCCTTCGCCCGGCTGCACGCACCGCACGATTCCATCATCCCCCATGCCCTTCGGGCCCGTGAGTACTTCTCAACCGCCGGCGGTTAACAAGTACTCACAGGTGTGTGACGGGTGTGTCGGATGTTGTTGCTAGGTTGAGCGGTGTCAGGACACCGGCTCGGATGACCGTGTCCCGAGTCGGGGTCGAAAGGTGCTGTCTTCCATGGTGATGGGTCCCACCCATGCAATGTCCGGTGCGGCCGTCGGTCTGGCGGTGGCAGATCTGCTGCCGCTCGACTGGGGTGGGCCCACGTCCACCGCAGAGACGTTGACGTTCGCGGCGGTGTGCGCCGGGGCGGCGCTGCTCCCGGACCTCGACACGAGCCAGTCGACGGTGTCGCGGTCGTTCGGTCCGGTCAGCAGCGTCGTCGCGAAGGGTGTCGACGCGGTGTCTCTGGGTTTCTACACGATCACCAAGGGCAAACGCGACGGCAAGCGGCGGGGTGGGCACCGTACGCTCACCCACACCGCTCTGTTCGCGGCCGGCATCGGGGCCGGGGTGTCCGCGCTCGTCGTCCAGTTCGGTAAGCCCGCCATCATCGCGACGCTGTTCGTCTGCCTCGGCCTGGCCCTGCGCGGGCTGGCCGGTGAGCTGGCCAAAGAAAAAGGCTGGCTGGCGGTTTCGGCGGTCGCCGCGGTGCTGTCCGCGCTCACCTGGCAGTCGTATCCCACTGAAGCCGGTTCCACCGGGCTCGGCGTAGCCGTGGCCCTGGGATGCGCCACCCACTGCCTCGGGGACGCCATCACCAAGGAGGGCGTCCCCTTCCTCGCGCCGTTCCTCACGCTCGGCAAGCAGCGGTGGTGGGAGTTCCGGCTCCCGTCGTTCCTGTCCATCCGGGCGGGCGGGCCCTTCGAGAAGGTCGTGCTCGGGCCCGCCCTGACGGTGGCCGTCGGACTCATGGTCATCTGGGCCATCGACGGTGCGCCGCAGGCAATCTACGACGCATTCGTGCCCGCACCGAAGTGACGCGGGGACTCGGCGACTCAGGCGGCGAGCATCTTCTCGAGGTCGTCGAGGACGAGCATCGCCCCGGTCGGTCCGAGCGCGAGGAACCAGGTCTCGTCGCTGACGTGCACGGACTTGCCGGCCTTCACCGCCTGCATCTGGTTCCAGAGCGGGCCGCCGACCACGGTCGACTCGTCGGTGGTCTCGGGTGCGCCGTAGCTGGAGTAGAAGATCCGGTCGGCGTCCGCCTCGCCGATCGTCTCCTGGCTCACCTCGACAGCGAGTTCGTCGATGTTCTGCACCGTGGGGCGCGGGAGCCCGACGTCCTGCAGAATGACGCCGATGAACGACAGATTGCCGTAGAGGCGGATCTTGCCGGACATGAACCGGACCAGCGAGATCGTCGGCTCGCCGGTGATGGACTCCCGGACCTCGTCCGCGCGGGTCTGGTAGGCGTTGAGCACGCCCTCCGCCTTGGTCTCCTCGCCGAGGGCGTCCGCGACGAGCAGGAAGTTCTCCTTCCACGGGAAGCCGGGGCGGATGCCGAACACGGTCGGTGCGATCGACGACAACTGCGGGTACAGCTTGTCGGCGCGCAGCTTGCTGCCGAGGATCAGATCGGGCTGCAGCGCGGAGATCGCCTCGAGGTTCAGGTTGTTGGTGGTCCCGACGTCCGGGACTCCGGCGAGCTTGTCGGCCAGGTAGGACGGCTGTCCGGCGGCGCTCTCCGGGCTGGCCAGTCCGACGGGCGTGATTCCCAGGGAGAGCACGTCGTCCAGCTCGCCGCCGTCGAGGACGATCACCCGTTCGGGCTTCTTCTCGATGACGGTTTCCCCGAGCGCGTGGGTGATGGTCCGGGGGAAGACGCCGGGTTCGGCGTCGGTGCCGAGTTTGGCCGTCTCGGCGTCCGCCGTGGCGAACAGGTGGCCGCCGGTGGCGACGTCGGTGTTGCCGGCGGTCGAACCGGTATCGGTGGTGCCGCAGGCGGCGAGAAAGACGCTGGCCAGGGCGACCAGCCCGGCGCGTACGTAGAGCCTCGATGACATGAGGTGAGGCTAGCCTGAGGTGGTGGGGCGATGGTCTCGGGGTCAGGGCATCCGGAAAAGCCCCCACCACGCAGAAGAGGCCTCGACCGGCGAACCGGTCGAGGCCTCTTCTCGGTGTCTCACACTGTCGGGGTGGCGGGATTTGAACCCACGACCTCTTCGTCCCGAACGAAGCGCGCTACCAAGCTGCGCCACACCCCGTGTTGAACCTCGGCTAGCTTACATTACCCAACCAGTCACCATTAAATCCCCTGGTCAATTGCGTAAAACGGTGCTCTCCGACGACTCGGCGCGAGCCCGCGCGGTGTCGGCGTCCGAGCCGCCGCGCTGAGCCGGAACCAACGTCAGGAGCGTCGCCTCGGGGCGGCAGCAGAAGCGGGCGGGCGCCCACGGCGACGTCCCGATCCCCGCGGACACGTGCAGCTGGGTGTGCGCCCCCCACTTGGACGGCCCCTTCACCCGTGAGCGGTCGATGTCGCAGTTGGTGACGAGTGCTCCGTAGAACGGCAGGCACAGCTGACCGCCGTGCGTGTGGCCGGCCAGCACCAGGTCGTACCCGTCGTCCGCGAACCGATCGAGAACCCGCGGCTCGGGCGAGTGGGTGATGCCCAGCCGGAGATCGGCCAGCGGATTGGGCGGACCGGCGATGGTGTCGTAACGGTCGCGCTGGAGGTGCGGATCGTCGACGCCGGCCGACGCGATTCGGACCCCCGACACCTCGAGGTCGCGGCGCACGTGCGTGACGTCGAACCAGCCGCGTTCGGTGAACGCGGCCCGCAGGTCGCCCCACGGCAGCGGCTCGCCGAGGATGCGCTTGCGATCCTTGCGGAAGTACTCGAACGGGTTCTTCGGTTTCGGCGCGAAGTAGTCGTTGCTGCCGAACACGAACAGTCCGGGGCGGGCGAGCAGATTCCCCAGCGCCTGGACCACGGCGGGCACCGCCCGCTGGTGCGACAGGTTGTCGCCGGTGTTCACGACGAGGTCGGGGTCGAGGTTGTCGAGTTCCCGCAGCCAGTTCTGTTTCAGCCGCTGTCCGGGCATCATGTGCAGGTCGCTGATGTGCAGCACACGGAGCGTCGACGACCCGGGTTCGAGCACCGGCATCGTGACCTCACGCAGCGCGAACGCATTGCGCTCGATGAGCGAGGCGTAGCCGATGCCGAGGGCGGCGGCACCCGCCGTACCCAGGGCGGCGCGGGTCAGGTTGGTGCGGAACTCGTCAGACACTCTTCCAGGATACTGATGAGCGCAATCGAGATGCAGTGGACAAATCGGGGCGCGTAGCGTTTCGCCCATGCCAGATTCACTGAAAGCAAGACTGCGTTCCGACATGACGGCCGCCATGAAGGCCAAGGATTCGCTGCGCACCGCCACGATCCGCATGCTGATGGCCGCTGTGCAGACCGAAGAGGTTTCCGGCAAGGAAGCCCGTGAACTCACCGACGACGAGGTGCTGAAGGTCCTCGCGAAGGAGTCGAAGAAGCGCGGCGAGTCCGCCGAGATCTACACCGAGAACGGTCGGGGTGAGCTGGCAGCGCAGGAGCGGGCCGAGGCGCAGATCATCGACGAGTACCTGCCGACGCCGCTGACCGACGCCGAACTCGTCGACGTCGTGGACACCGCCATCGCGCAGGTGGCCGAGGAGATCGGTGAGCGTCCCGGCATGCGTCAGATGGGTCAGGTCATGAAGGCCGCCGGCGCGCTCGCGGGCGGCAAGGCGGACGGTTCGCGGCTCTCGCACGCGGTGAAGTCCCGCCTCTGACCCCCACGTGAGTGGGAAAGCGTGCGCCTACACACTTTCCCACTCACCTGCGGTCACCGGGGTATGGGCGGCAGCTGGATCGGCGGCAGGCCGGGCAGCTGGATGGGCGGAACGGGGATTCCCTGAGCCGGGGCCTGCGGGGGAGCGGCCTTCACCGATCCGTCGCTGACGTAGATCGTGATCGTCGACCCCGGAATCGCCGAACCGGACGGCGCCGAGCTCGTGACTATCCCCTTGGCGACCTGTGACGCGGTGGTGATCGCGTTCACGGTGAATCCGGCTCCCTGCAGGCGGGACGTCGCGGCCGACTGGCTCAGGCCGGTGACGTCCGGAACCTGACCGTTCTGCGAACCCCGCGCGTATTTCTGATCGATCGGCGGCAGCGTCGTCGGCCCGAAGTTGTTGGCGACGGGATTCATCGCGGCGAACCACGTCTGCGCGGGCTCGTTACCGCCGTAGAGATTTCCGTCACCACAGGGCCTCAGCGGGCCCGAGCAGATCTCGCCCGGTGTGGGCGAGTCGCCGAACACGTAGACGGCGGCGGCGAAGTTGTTCGTGAACCCGAGGAAGCCCGACGACATGTGGGACTCGGTGGTTCCGGTCTTACCCGCCATCGGGAGCGTCCAGCCGGCGCTGCCCGCGGCCCCGGCCGACGTGCCGCCGGCCTTGTCGTCCTTGCTCATGGCGTTGGCGAGGGTGTCCGCGAGGCCGGGCTCGACCACCTGCTCGCAGGCCTGCTGCGTGACCGAGACGGGCTTGCCTTCACGGTCGAAGACCGAATCGATGGGGGTGGGCGGGCACCACTTGCCGTGCGACGCGAGCGTTGCCGCGACATTCGACAGTTCCAGCGGATTGACCCAGGTGGGTCCGAGAGTGAACGAACCCAGATTCTGATCCTTCTGGAAATCCGCCATGCTGCGGTCGTCGAATCCGGAGGTGCCGGGGTCGGCGTACGACCGCAGCCCCAGCCGCACCGCCATGTCGACAGTGGGGGCGACGCCGGTGGCCTGGATGAGCTTGACGAACGCCGTGTTGGGCGACTGTGCGAGCGCGTCCGTCACGGACAGCGACGCCGGGTACTTGCCTGCGTTCTCGACGCAGTACGTGGCGGCCGGGCATCCGCGGGCACCACCGCTACCCATCCCGCGGGCCTCGAACCGCCCGGGGACGTCCAGGACGGCGTTGGTGCCGAGGCCCTTCTCCATGGCGGCGGCGGTCGTGAAGATCTTGAAGATCGACCCGGCGCCGTGACCGGCCAGCGAGTACGGCTGGGCCTGCACGGTTTCGTTGGCGTTCGCGTCGAGACCGTAGGTGCGGCTACTGCCCATCGCGAGGATGCGGTGTGAATCCTGGCCGGGCTGGACCACGTTCATGACGTTGGCGATGCCGTCGAGTCCGGGGCTGGCCTTCGCGGTGAGCGCCGCCTTGGTGGACGCCTGCACCGCGGGGTCGAGCGTCGTCTTGATCAGGTAGCCGCCCTTGTCGATCTGCTCCCGGCTGATGCCGGCGTTCGCCAGGTACTGCAGGGCGTAGTCGCAGAAGAAGCCGCGGTCGCCGGCGGCGATGCACCCGCGGGGCAGCCGGTTGGGTTCGGGCAGCACGCCGAGGGGTGTCTCCTTGAGCTCCCGCAGTTCGGCGGCGCGCTCGGGGATGCTCGAGATCATCGTGTCGAGAACCACGTTGCGGCGTTCGAGGACGCCCTCGGGGTTCGTGTACGGGTTCAGCGCCGAACTGGACTGCACCATGCCCGCGAGCATCGCGGACTGCTGGGTGTTCAGTTCGGACGCGTCGATGCCGAAGTACGTCTGGGCGGCGTCCTGGATGCCGAACGAGGCGTTGCCGAACGGCACCAGGTTGAGGTAGCGGGTGAGGATCTCGTCTTTGGTGAGTTCCTTGTCGAGCGTCAGCGCCATCCGGATCTCGCGGATCTTGCGGGCGGGCGTCGTCTCGATCGCGGCCCGGCGTTCGGCGTCGGTCTTGGCGACGACGAGCAGCTGGTAGTTCTTCACGTACTGCTGGTCGAGTGTCGACGCGCCCTGCTGCACCTCACCGCTGGTGGTGTTGGTCAGGAAGGCGCGCATCGTGCCCTGCCAGTCGACGCCCTTGTGCTCCGGGAACCGGCGGTCCTCGACGGAGACGATGGCGAGCTTCATCTCGTTGGAGATCTTGTCGCTGGGCACTTCGAAGCGACGCTGGTCGTACAGCCACGCGATGGGATTGCCCGCGGAGTCGACCATCGTCGAGACTGCGGGAACGGTTCCTTCGACCAGTTCGGCGGAGACGTTGTCGACGGTGTCAGCCGCCCTGTTGGAGGCGTAACCGAAGCCTCCGGCGAGCGGAAACATCACGCCGGCGAGGAGCACTCCTGCCAAGGCGGAGGATCCTGCGAGCTTCCCCACTGTTTTTGCAATCGACACGATCTACAGACTACGTGGGGTCTGAGGGTGCGCTGGTTGGGCGCAGAATTCGGCCAGGAAAATGCCCTGAGCACGGGGTATGGACGGGCGTACCAAAAAAGCATGTTCACCGTCTTGCGCGTGGCGGTTTCTTTACCTAAATTGTTGGAACAGTGTGATGGAGATAACACCCCATCGCTTATGTGGTGCAGCCTCGGCGTGCTACGCGCTGGGTTTGCGCAGACTCGAAGAGGGGAAACGAATGCACATGACCACCCCAACCAGCCGTCTGGACGTCGAGCAAGCAGAAGCGCGAATCGCCTGGGTCACCCAGGCCCGTTGCCGGGAAGTCGATCCCGATCAACTCTTTGTACGCGGCGCAGCACAGCGCAAGGCCGCAACCATTTGCCGGCATTGCCCGGTACTGATGCAGTGCGGAGCCGATGCACTCGACAACCGTGTCGAGTTCGGCGTGTGGGGTGGCATGACGGAACGTCAACGCCGGGCGTTGCTCAAGCAGCACCCCGAGGTGGACTCATGGTCCGATTTCTTCGAAGCTCAGCGGCAGCACCAGTCCGCTGTCTGAGATTCGGGATCGGATTCGCAGTCAGGCAGGACACAGGCGGGTGACCGGTTCTCCGGTAGCGAGCTGATCAGCTCGTCCGGGTGAGCTGGTCGCCTACCGCTCTCAAGGCCTCGAGGTCCGACACCTCGAACGGCAGCGAGGGCACGCCGACGATCGGCACCCGAGGGTGGGCCGCCGTGAACCGGCTCAGTAGTTGGACCTCACGCTTGGCGATCACCGCCCGATGGGCGTGGATTCGCAGCACAGCGGCGGTGAGGGGGTCTTGGTCCCCGAGTTGGTCGGCGGCAGTGACCGCGTGATCGGCCGACAGGGAACTGAGAGTGGGGTGCGTCCGATTCAGGACGAGGCCCGCGAGTGGCATCTCGTCGCCTGCGAGCCGGTCGACGAAGAAAGCCGCCTCACGCAGCGCATCCGGTTCCGCGGCGGCGATCACAAGAAACTTCGTTCCCGGCTGCCGGAGCAATTCGTAAGTGCGCGTTGCCCTTTCCCGGAATCCGCCGAACATCGAGTCCAATGACTGGACGAAACTCGAGGCGTCCGACAGCATCTGACTGCCGACGATGGTGGACACGCCGCGCAGCGCCAGGCCCATCGCGCCGGTGACGAGCCGGGTGAGGCCGCGGCCGGGCGCGGTGAGCAACCGGATCATGCGGCCGTCGAGGAACGCGCCCAGACGCTGGGGCGCGTCGAGGAAGTCCAGAGCGTTGCGCGACGGTGGCGTGTCGACGACCACCAGATCCCATTCGTCGCTGGAGGCGAGTTGCCCCAGCTTCTCCATCGCCATGTACTCCTGCGTTCCCGAGAACGAGCTGGCGACGGTCTGATAGAAGGGGTTCGCGAGAATCTGCTCCGCCTTCTCCGGCGTGGAGTGCTCGATCACCATCTCGTCGAACGTGCGGCGCATGTTCAGCATCATGGCGTGCAGTTCGCCCGTCGCGTCCGGTCCGAGCTGCACGGGCTGCGGCGTGTTGTCGAGTTCCGCGACGCCGAGAGCCTGCGCGAGCCGGCGTGCCGGGTCGATGGTCAGCACGACCACCTTGCGTCCCTGCTCCGCCGCGCGCAGTGCCAGCGACGCCGCCGTGGTGGTCTTGCCGACGCCGCCGGCTCCGCAGCAGACGACGATCCGCGTTGCCCTGTTCTGCAGAATCCCCGCGACGTCGAGTGCGGAGGCGGTGCGGCGACGCTCGTGTTCAATTGTCTGGGTCATCGGACACCCTGTTCCGTCAGATATTCCGCGAGCTCGTACAGCCCGCCCAGGTCCACACCGTCGGCGAGGGACGGCAGATGCAGCCGCGCCCCGTCCACTTCGCTGAGCTGTCCGGCGCTCTCCTCCTGCGCTTCGAGGACGGACGCGTGTTCGATCGTCTCGGTGAGCAACCCGGCGAAATTCTCCTCGTCCAGGGTGATCCCGGTCTTCTGCAGTCCGGCCCGGACGGCCTCGGCGTCGATGCGGCCCTTCGCGACGTCGGCGAGGGTGTCGGCGGGCAGGAACTGCGGGCTGGTGCGGTTGACGACGACGGTGCCCAGCCGCAGGTCGGCGCGGGCCAGTTCCTCTGCGGCGTCGGTGGTCTCCTGCACCGGCAGCGCCTCGAGCAGCGTCACGAGGTGGACGACGGTCTCGTCGGAATGCAGCAGGCGCACCACGCCCTCGCTCTGCGAGCGCACCGGCCCGCCCTTCGCGAGGTCGGCCATCGCCTTCGTCACGTCGAGGAAGTTGCCGATCCGCCCGGTCGGCGGGGCGTCCACGACGACGGCGTCGTACACCCGTTTACCCGACTTGTCGGAGCGCACCACACATTCCTTGATCTTGCCGGTCAGCAGCACGTCCCGGAGACCCGGTGCGATGGTGGTGGCGAACTCGATGGCGCCGAACTTGCGCATCGCGCGGCCCGCGAACCCGAGGTTGTAGAACATCTCGAGGTATTCGAGGAACGCGGTCTCGATGTCGATGGCCAGCGCCATGACCTCTCCGCCGCCCTCGGCGGCCGCGACCTTCGTCTCCTGCGGCGGCAGCGGGGGCACGTCGAAGAGCTGAGCGATCCCCTGCCTGCCCTCGACTTCCACCAGTAGTACGCGGCGTCCACCCTCGGCCAGGGCGAGCGCCAACGCGGCGGCCACCGTGGACTTTCCGGTGCCGCCCTTTCCGGAGACGAAGTGCAGCCGGGCCCGCGCGGCCTTCTCGGGCCACGTCGGGGTGAGCTGGTCTGGGGATGCAACCACGGGGTCGAGCCTATAAGTCTGGGAGCCGGGATGTGCGGGGGATAGGCTCACCGGCATGAGTGAATTGACTTCCTGGGAGTACGCCACCATTCCGCTGCTCACACATGCGACCAAGCAGATCCTCGACCAGTGGGGCACCGACGGCTGGGAACTGGTGACGGTGCTGCCCGGACCCACCGGTGAGCAGCACGTCGCGTACCTGAAGCGTCCGAAGGGCTGAGGGCCGTGGCGCAGACTCAGAACTGGTCCGCCCGCCTGACCGAACTCGGCATCACGCTGCCGTCCGTCGTTCCGCCGGTGGCCGCCTACGTGCCTGCCGTGCGCACCGGCAACTACGTCTACACGTCCGGGCAGCTGCCGATCGTCGAGGGCAAGCTGACGATCGCGGGCAAGCTCGGCGCCGGTGTGTCGGACGAGGACGCCAAGGCCGCGGCCCGGGCGTGTGCACTGAACGCGCTGGCGGCGGTCGACGCCCTCGTCGGCATCGACTCGGTGGTGCGGATCGTCAAGGTCGTCGGATTCGTCGCGTCCGCCGAGGGGTTCACCGGTCAGCCCGGCGTCGTGAACGGTGCGTCCGAGTTCCTCGGCGAGGTGTTCGGGGACGCGGGCGCCCACGCGCGCTCGGCGGTCGGTGTCGCGGAACTCCCGCTCGGCGCCCCCGTCGAGGTGGAACTCATCGCCGAAGTGCAACCGGAGTCGTAGAGCCATGACGCTTGCCCATCCGGCCTACGCCCGGGTGCGAGAGGTCACCCCGATCGTCTCGGTCGTGCTCGAAGACAATCCCGGCATGATGACGCTCGACGGAACCAACACGTGGATTCTGCGGGCGCCGGGTCGGGATGAGTGCGTGGTGGTCGACCCGGGCGACGCCGACGAGGAGCACCTCGCCCGCGTCGCGGCACTCGGACCGGTCGCATTGACGCTGATCACTCACCGTCACTTCGACCACACCGGGGGAGTGCAGCGGTTCTTCGAACTCACCGGCGCGCCCGTGCGCTCGGTGGACCCCGAGTTCCTCCGCGGCGGCGGCGAACCCCTCGTGGACGGCGAGACCATCGACGTCGCGGGTCTCACCCTCACGGTGATCGCCACGCCCGGGCACACGAAGGACTCGGTGTCCTTCACCGTGGAAGGTGAGGGCACCGTCCTCACCGGCGACACGATCCTCGGCCGCGGCACGACGGTGCTCGATGACTCGGACGGCGACCTCGGCGACTACCTGTCGTCGCTGCGCCGACTGCTGGACCTCGGCACCGGACATCGGGTGATGCCCGGCCACGGACCCGAACTGCCCGAACTGAACGTGATCGCACAGCAGTACCTCGATCATCGCGAGGAGCGGCTCGACCAGGTGCGGGCCGCGCTCGAGACGCTCGGGGGCACTCCCACCGTCCGCGAGGTGGTCGAGCACGTCTACTCCGACGTCGACCCGAAGTTGTGGCCGGTGGCGGAGAAGTCCGTCAACGTGCAGCTCGCGTATCTGCGCGGCCTCGACTGACCGCACAACGACTTCGGCCACCCCCTCGCCGTGAGGGGGTGGCCGAAGTCGTTATGAGAGGGGACTACCGCGCGCGACGTGCCAGGCGCTCGGAGTCGGAGATCAGCACGCTCTTGCCTTCGAGGCGCAGCCATCCGCGGTGCGCGAAGTCGGCGAGCGCCTTGTTGACGGTCTCGCGGGACGCGCCGACGAGCTGGGCGATCTCTTCCTGCGTGAGGTCGTGGGTGACGCGCAGCGAGCCCGCCTCCTGGGTGCCGAACCGCTGTGCGAGCTGCAGCAGCGCCTTGGCGACACGACCGGGGACGTCCGTGAAGATGAGGTCGGCCAGGTTGTTGTTGGTACGACGCAGACGGCGCGCGAGAACCCGCAGCAGCTGTTCGGCGATCTCGGGGCGGTGGTCGATCCACGCCTTGAGCGCTTCGCGGTCCATGCTGACCGCGCGGACCTCGGTGACCGTGGTCGCGGTGGACGTACGCGGACCGGGGTCGAAGATGGACAGCTCACCGAACATGTCGGACGGGCCCATGATCGTCAGCAGGTTCTCACGGCCGTCCGGCGAGCGGCGGCCGATCTTCACCTTGCCGGAAACGATGATGTACAGGCGGTCACCGGGCTCACCTTCGTTGAAGATGACATGTCCGCGGGGGAAGTCGACAGGCTGCAGCTGCTTGGTCAGCGCCGCTACCGCTGAGGGCTCGACTCCTTGGAAGATGCCGGCTCTTGCCAGGACGTCGTCCACGTGCGCTCCTTGGGAATATTGTTCGTCTGTATGCATATTGTGCGCGATTTGCTGCATGTCGACGATGCCCCGGTGATCCGCGGCGTGTCGCTGTGCAACAGGTACGGCTCTGAAGTCTACGTTGAGACGGCTCGGTCTGAGTGACCGATACCACGGAAGTCGCAAAAGTTAACCGGATGATGCGTCCGGTGGTGCGTCTTTCCGGGGGTTTCCAGGGGTCAGCTGGCGCGCCGCGAGCCCACTCCGGTGATGTCGGCGTCGTCGGATTCGAAGCCCGACCGCCCCTTGCGACGTCGATGGAAGCGTGCCAATGCGTGGGGGAAACCTTCGTGGGCCAGGGTGGCCACTTCGTCGTGACTTGCCTGGTCGAGGAACTCTTCCACCTCTTGCTGACGAACCGTGAGCCGGCGGAGTCTGAACTCCACCCGCTCCATTGCCAGCGCAAACAGCATCAGCAGCACTGGGAAGAGGACCACAGCGAGACCTTGCATACCGGGAAGTAAACACTGCAAATGTCTCAGAAGCGACACAGCAGCAATTCGGATCGGTCGGGTATCCGTAGAGTTGATCCCGTGCATGCGACCCCCAGCGACGGCTCCGAAGTGCGTGGACGCACCCGTTCTCGGGCCGCGAAGCAGGAAGAAACCCGACTCGGACTCGTCCGGCGCGCCCGGCGGATGAACCGCAGGCTCGCCGAGGCCTTCCCCCACGTCTACTGCGAACTCGACTTCACCACACCCCTGGACCTCGCCGTCGCGACGATCCTGTCCGCGCAGTGCACTGACGTGCGGGTGAACATGGTGACGCCGGCGCTGTTCGCCCGCTACCCCGACGCGAAGGCGTACGCGGAGGCCGAACGGACCGAACTCGAGGAGTACATCCGGTCCACGGGTTTCTACCGAAACAAGACGAACTCTCTGATCGGGCTCGGGCAGGCGCTGCTCGAGCGTTTCGACGGTGAGGTTCCCGGCAATCTGAAGGATCTCGTGACGCTGCCCGGGATCGGCCGGAAGACGGCCAACGTGATCCTCGGCAACGCGTTCGATGTGCCGGGAATCACGGTCGACACCCACTTCGGGCGGCTCGTGCGGCGGTGGAAGTGGACCGAGGAGGAAGACCCGGTCAAGGTCGAGCACGCCATCGGCGCCCTGATCGAGCGCAAGGAGTGGACGCTGCTCTCGCATCGGGTGATCTTCCACGGCAGACGCGTCTGCCACGCCCGCAAGCCCGCCTGCGGGGTGTGTGTGCTCGCTGGCGACTGTCCGTCGTACGGGCTCGGCCCGATCGACCCCGACGTCGCCGCCGGACTTGTTCGTGGACCGGAGACGGAGCATCTGCTGCGTCTGGCCGGCAGGTGAGGGTAGAGACGAGTGTCTAGTGCAGCGCGGTGGAGTCTGGCCGCCCTCGTGGTCGTGGTGGCTCTCGTCGTCGCGATCTGGCCGCGGGGCGACGACGCGGAGACGCCGTCGTACGAGGACCGGTTCGGTGCGGGCGGCAGCACCCCGACGTCGGTGAGCGCCGATCCCGACGCGCTCGCGGCACTGAGGACGCAAGCGGGCCTGGCCCCGTGCCCCGCCCCGGCGGCCGCGTCCGGGCCTTCGGCGGATCCGGTGCTGTCCGGCATCACACTGGAATGCGTGGGCGACGGCAGTCAGGTGGATCTGGCGGCCGCGCTCGGTGGTAAACCGGCGCTGCTGAACCTGTGGGCGTACTGGTGTGGCCCCTGCGCCGAGGAGCTGCCCTATATGCAGCAGTTTTCGGATCGTGCGGGCGACGCGGTTACCGTGCTTACGGTGCACACCGATCCCAACGAGTCCAGCGCGCTGTCGCGGCTCATCGATTACTCCGTCACCCTACCCGGTGTGCAGGACGGCGACGGTCGCGTCCGCGTCGCGGTCGGGGCCCCTCCCGTCCTCCCGGTCTCGGTGCTGATCCGGCCCGACGGCACGGTGGCGAAGGTGCTGCCGCAGCCGTTCCGCAGTGTCGACGAGATCGCGGACGCCGTCGAACAGAACCTGGGGGTGGCGGCATGACGTCTTCCGTGGACGGCGTCGCCGTTCCGCCCTGGCTGCGCCGGGTCGTGCACCGCACGCCGGCCGACCCGCACCGGATCAACCCCGTCCTCGATCGGCGCGCACCCCGTGGTGCGATCACCCGTGAGGCGGCGGTGCTCGTGTTGTTCGGCGGTCCCGTCGACGCGGACCCGCTGATGGCGGGCGGCCTGCCCGCCGACGCCGACGTCCTGCTCACCCAGCGTGCGTCCACCATGCGCCAGCACAGTGGTCAGGTGGCCTTCCCCGGCGGCGCCAGCGACCCCGGCGACGAGGGACCGATCGCCACCGCGCTGCGGGAGGCCCAGGAGGAAACGGGACTCGACCCGTCCGGTGTCCGCCCGCTCGCCGTGCTCGAGGAGATCTTCATCCCGCCGTCCGGCTTCGACGTCACTCCCGTCCTCGCATACTGGGAGACGCCCAGCGCGGTCGGCGTGGTCGATCCCGCGGAGGCCGAACGTGTCGCCCGCGTACCGGTGCACACCCTGATCGATCCGCGGAACCGGTTCCAGGTGCGTCACCCGGCCGGATACCAGGGGCCGGCGTTCACCGTCGACGGCATGCTCGTATGGGGTTTCACCGCCGGCATCCTCGCCGCCCTGTTCGCCGTCTCCGGTTGGGAACAGGAGTGGGACCGCCACGACATCCGCGACCTCGACACCGTCCTCGCCGAACTCGACAACGACCTCGACGACGACCACCTGACCCACGGTCACGGCCGGCCGGCGGCCGAACGATGACGGGCTCGCACTGGATCGACCTCGCGATCGTCCTGATCGCCTTCGTCGCGGCGACGTCCGGCTGGCGGCAGGGCGCCGTGGCGTCGGTACTCGCCTTCATCGGCGTGGTGCTGGGCGCGGTCGCGGGCATCCTGATCGCCCCGCACGTGCTGGTGCACGTGGACGAGGGCCGCGGTCGCGTGCTGGTCGGCATCGCCCTGATCGTGGTGCTGGTGATCGTCGGCGAGGTCGCGGGCATGGTCCTCGGGCGGGCCGCGCGGGGAAGCATGCACAGTCCGGTCGCGCGTTCCGTCGACAGCGTGATCGGCGCCTGCGTGCAGGCCATCGCGGTGTTCATCGCGGCGTGGCTGCTGGCGATCCCGCTCACGTCCTCGTCGCAGCCTCAGCTGGCGGCTGCGGTGCGCGGGTCGAGCGTCCTCGAGACGGTCGACAACATCGCGCCCGCCTGGATGCGGCAACTGCCCACCGAGTTCACCGCGCTGCTCGACACGTCCGGGCTTCCCGACGTCATCGGGCCGTTCGGGCGCACCCCCATCACGACCGTCGACCCGCCGGACGCCAGTGTCCTGGAGAGCCCCGTCGCGTCCTCGCTGCAGTCGAGCGTGCTGAGGATCCGGGGTGTTGCCCCGAGTTGCCAGCGCGCGCTGGAGGGATCCGGGTTCGTCGTGGCACCCGACCGGGTGATGACCAACGCGCACGTGGTCGCGGGAACGGCCGGGATCGTCGTCGACACTGCGAACGGCCCGATGGACGCCGAGGTCGTGCTGTTCGACCCGTCCGCCGACGTCGCGGTCCTCGAGGTGCCCGGACTGGACGCTCCCGTCCTGAACTTCGCGCCCGAGCCTGCGCGGACCGGCGACAACGCGCTGGTGCTCGGCTACCCGGGCGGCGGCCCGTACACGGCCAGCGCCGCGCGGGTCCGGGAGATCCTGGACCTCAGCGGTCCCGACATCTACCGGGCGGGCACCGTTCAGCGTGAGGTGTACACGGTCCGCGGTTCCATCCGGCAGGGCAACTCGGGCGGGCCGCTCGTCGACAGCGACGGCCGGGTGCTCGGGGTGGTCTTCGGCGCCGCCGTCGACAACAGCGACACCGGGTTCGTGCTCACTGCCGCCGAGGTGTCGCGTCAGTTGCAGGCGGCGTCCGGGGCTTCGGTCGCCGTGGACACCGGGGCGTGCATCCTCTGACGGTCAGGCCGTGCGGGGCGCGACGAGGTCGAGCAGGGCGGCGTTGACGCGTTCCGGGGCTTCCCAGTGCGCGTAGTGGCCGACCCCGGTGACGGTCTGCATCTGCTGGGTGGGTGCGAAGCGGTGGCTGCGGCGCACGGTGTCCGCGAGCACGTACGGGTCGAGGTCGCCGTGCAGGTGCAGGACGGGGATCCGCAGAATTTGATCCATCGACGCCATGAACCGGCTGCCGTCCGGCCGGAACTGACTGCGGAACGCCCACCGCTGGTACTCCAGGGTGCAGTGCGCGGTGCCGGGAATCTGGATCGCCGACCGCATCCGTGACACGACGACGTCGAATTCCGGATTCTCGGTCCAGCCGGGGCCGGAGCGTTCGCGGATCAACCGCTCGACCTCCGACCCGTTGTCCCGGGTGAGGCGACGTTCGGGACGCCACGGCACCTGGCAGGAGACGAACGAGGGCAGCAAAGCTTTGCGCTGGTAGCGGTCGTGGAGGACGGCCTGCTTGAGCGCGAGGGGATGCGGTGAGCTGACCAGTGCGATCGACCGGACGAGACGAGCATGGAGGACCGCCGTGGCCCAGCAGACCAGGCCGCCGTCGGCGTGCCCGACCAGTGTGGCCTCGCCGTAGCCCATCGCCCGGATCAGGCCGGCGATGTCGCCGGCCAGCGTCCACCCGTCGTAGCCGCGCGGCGGTTTGTCGGAATCGCCGTAGCCGCGGAGGTCGACGGCGACGGCCCGGCACCCCTGCTCGGACAGCGCGGTCAGCTGGTGGCGCCACGACCACCAGAAGTCCGCGAACCCGTGCAGCAGGACGACGAGCGGCGCATCCGGTGCGGATGCGCCGACCTCGACGGTGTGGAATCGGATTCCGTTGGCATGGATGTCGCGATGAATCCAGGGGCCGTCGAAACGGACGGTGGACGGATCGGGTGGTGCCACAGGAGCGAGTTACCGCGCGTGACGTCCGCTGGGCGATGCGAGATGGGCCTCCGCATCCGAGTAC
This sequence comes from Rhodococcus sp. T2V, assembly GCF_029269925.1. NCBI lineage: Bacteria > Bacillati > Actinomycetota > Actinomycetes > Mycobacteriales > Nocardiaceae > Rhodococcus > Rhodococcus sp. T2V. The sequence goes on along the minus strand of NZ_JARJBD010000010.1, from coordinate 42,891 downwards.
GACGTGGGCAGCACCGTCTTGGCCTGCCTCAGGGAGTCGAGTGTCTTCTCGGGTGCGCGGAGTTTGCGAACCCGCAGATAACCGAGCAGCGCGAGGATCGCCGTCACCACGAGCATGATCAGGAAGACGATCAGGAACGCCAGCCAGCGGGCGATCCACACGTCGAGGAGTTCGGCGAGGAAGAAGAAGAAGAAGAACGAGCTGAACAGCAGCACGGTAAACGCGAGGATGAAGAACAGGCTGCCCTGCAGGCCCTTCTTGACCTCACCGGTGACCTCGGCCTTCGCGAGCTCGACCTCGGCGCGGACGAGGGTGGACACCTGCGCGGTCGCATGCTTGACCAGCGTGCCGAGGCTCGCCTCGCCGGGTGTCTGAGCGTCCACGTCCGTGAGCGGGATCGACGACACCGTGTTCGGCACCCCGTCTCCCGTATAACGCGGGCTGTCTCCCTTGCCGTGAGTGATGCTCACTTGTCGACCCCTCCAGGTAGCTCTTGCACGTCCGAGTCATCCTGCCGGGCCGCATGGGCCCGACCGCGTCGCCACAGTAACGCTGATCCGATCAGCGACGCTGTCAACGATGTCACGAGCACCGCGACCTTAGCTATTTCGGCCGCGCTGCCGTCACCGATTCCCGCAAGCGCGAGATCCGCTACGAGAAGGCTAACGGTGAACCCGATCGCGCCGAGCACTGAGAGGGCAAACATGTCCCGGAACCCCAGTGCTCGCGGTTTCTTCGCGATACCCAGGCGGATCGCGAGCCAGGAGACGCCGAAGATGCCGACGGTCTTGCCGACGAGGAGGCCGGCGATCACGGCCTGCGAGATGGGGTTGATGAACAGTTGCCCGAGGAGCTCGCTGCTGAGAGCGACCCCGGACGCGAACAGGGCGAACACCGGGACGCAGAAGCCCGCCGACAACGGCTGGATGCGGTGCTCGAGGCGGGACGCGGGGGATTCGCGTTCGCCGGGGTCGCGCCGCACCCGGGTGAGGAGGCCGAGGGCGACGCCGGCCAGCGTGGCGTGGATTCCGGCTAGGTGCATGCAGTACCAGGCGAACAGCGCGAGCGGAACGTAGAGCAGTGGGGTGGTGATGCGCCGGTGCTGGGCGACCGCGTAGACGGCCAGGCACACGGCGGCGCCCAGCAGCCACAGCAGGGCGATCGAACTGGTGAACAGGACGGCGATGAGCACGATCGCGAGAAGGTCGTCGACGACGGCCAGGCTGAGCAGGAACACGCGGGCGCTCGCCGGGATGCGGGACCCGGTCAGCGCCAGCACACCCAGTGCGAACGCGATGTCGGTGGCGACGGGGATGGCCCAGCCCCGGTCCATGCCGGGTGTTCCGGCGCCGATCGTCGCGGCGATGATCGCGGGCACCACGACGCCGCCGCAGGCCGCGATGATCGGGAGCAGCGCACGTTTGCGGTCGGCGAGTTCGCCCACCACCAGTTCCCGTTTCAGTTCCAGTCCGGCGACGAAGAAGAAGACCGCCAGCAGCCCGTCCTGCGCCCACGTCCCGACCGTCAGGTTCAGGTGGAGCGCCTCCGGGCCGATCGTCCAGTCGCGCAACGCGAAGTAGGAATCCGAGACGGGCGAGTTCGCCCACAGGAGGGCGACCGCGGCGGCGGCGAGCAGGATCGAACCGCCGACCGTCTCGGTGCGGAGGTAGCGGGAGAGTTCGGAGCGGAGGGGCTGGGTCACCGGGGTCGCTCGCTTTCGATGTGGTCGGGGTACGGCACATGCTCTGCCGACCAGACTTCCCGGCGCACCGAGGAGAGCTTATCCAATTTGCCAAGCGAAAGACACGAGGTGTTCAATTCCTAAGGAATGGACGTTCGTCCCAATAGTTGAAATAGCATCGTGCAGGAGTAAGTCGAGTGAGCAGTGCCGTCGATACGTCGAAGCCAGATCCGGACGGCGGGGCCACCGTCGCCGGCGTACCCAGAAGCCGGATCGTCGTCGCGAGCATGGTGGGAACGTCCATCGAGTTCTACGACTTCTACATCTATGCGACCGCGGCCGTGTCCGTGTTCCCGCATCTGTTCTTCCCCAAGGGAAACGGCACCACCGCCCTGCTGGCGTCCCTCGCCACGTTCGGACTCGCGTTCGTCGCGCGGCCGCTCGGTTCGATCCTGTTCGGCCACTTCGGCGACCGCATCGGACGCAAGACGACGCTCGTCGGCTCCCTCCTCACCATGGGCATCGCCACGTTCGTGATCGGACTGCTGCCGACCTACCACCAGATCGGCATCGTCGCGCCCGCGCTGCTGGCGTTGATGCGCTTCTGCCAGGGTCTGGGACTGGGCGGTGAGTGGAGCGGCGCGGCACTGCTCGCGACCGAAACCGCCCAGAAGGGCAAGCGCGCGTGGGCGGCCATGTGGCCGCAGCTGGGCGCGCCGATCGGCTTCTTCCTCGCCAACGGTCTGTTCCTGATCATCACGCTGTTCCTGGACCACGACAACAGCAGCCCCGACCTGGACGGCGCGTTCCTCACCTGGGGCTGGCGGATCCCGTTCCTGCTCAGCGCGATCATGGTGATGATCGGTCTGTACGTGCGGCTCAAGCTGGAGGAGACGCCCGTGTTCGCCCGCGCCGTCGCGCGCGGCGAGAAGGTGAAGACCCCGATCGCCGAGGTGTTCAAGACCAGCTGGCGTCAGCTGATCATCGGCACGTTCGTCATGCTCGCCACCTACACGCTCTTCTACATCATGACCACCTGGGTGCTGAGCTACGGCACCGGCAAGACCCCCGCGCAGGGCGGCACGGGAGCCGGCTTCCACTACACCGACTTCCTGGTGCTGCAACTGGTCGCGGTCCTGTTCTTCGCCGGCGCCGTCCCCGTGTCGGGGTGGCTGGCCGACCGCTTCGGTCGCCGCATCACGCTGCTCACGATCACCGGGTTCATCATGCTGTTCGGCCTCACGTTCGGTGTCATGCTGAACCAGGACGGCATGAGCAACGCCCGCATGCTCGTGTTCCTGGCCATCGGAATGTTGTTGATGGGCATGACGTTCGGGCCGATGAGCGCCGTTCTGCCGGAGCTGTTCCCGACCAACGTGCGCTACACGGGTTCGGGGATCGCCTACAACACCGCCAGCATCCTGGGCGCCGCCGTCGCACCGTTCATCGCCACCTGGCTCGCCACGTCGTACGGCGTCGGCTGGGTGGGCATCTACCTGCTGATCGCCGCCGCGCTCACGTTCATCGCGCTGCTGGTGATGAAGGAGACGAAGAACGAGTCCCTCGACGACGTAGGGGCGTAGCCCCCGTGAGTGGTTGACGAGTCCAGGGACTCGTCGACCACTCACGGGCAGCGGAGCGGCCTATAGTTCTTGCATGGCGAAAGCCGTGCTGCTGTCCAGGAAGGCCCGGATCCGGCTGCCGAAGCAGGATCTGTGGTCGTTCCTCGCCGATACCGATCGGCTCAATCGCAACATCGATCTGTCGCCGGTGCGCTTCGCTCCAATGCTGGACCGGCGCCGCAAGGGGCACTATTCGGCGGAGACGCGTTCGTACGGGCGGCGGGTGCGGTACGAGGAGTTCCCGTTCGAGTGGGTCGAGGGCCGCTTCTATGAGGTCCTTCGCCGTTTCTCCCGCGGTCCGCTCGCGGAGGTGTCCACGGGTGTCCGGCTCCACCCGGCCGCCGACGCCACCGAGGTCGAGGTGTTCGCCCGGATCGTCCCGCGTACCCGGTTCGGCGCGATCGCTGCTCGAACGCTGCTGGCACGCACGGGAATACGGAAGACGCTCGCGCTCGCGCACGCGCTGGAGCGACACGTCCGCGACCCGCGCGCGCATGCCGTCCCCGCCCTGCCGCCGCCGGAGCAGTTCGACGCAGGCCGGCTCGAATTCCGTACGGCGCAGCTGTCGCGATCGCACGACGCCCCGAACTTGATCGGGCGCTTGGAGTCCCACTTGCGGACCGCGTCCGACCTGGAGGTGACGGGCATGCGCCCGTTCGAGCTTGCGGACCGCTGGGGTGCCGACCGGATACAGCTGCTGTACGTTTTCCTCCACGCCGCGGACTGCGGTCTGCTGGACCTGAACTGGAGCGTGCTGTGCCCGGTCTGCCGGACCGCCCGCGAGGACGCCGCCCACATTCGACAGTTGCCGAGCCGCGTCCACTGCGACACCTGCGACATCGCGTTCGACACCGACCTCGCGCAGTCGGTGGAGATCCGTTTCGACGTCAACCCGGCCGTCCGCCGGGCGGAGCGGGCCCGGTACTGCATCGGGGGTCCGGCGAATTCACCGTCGGCGGTGGCTCAGTTGCGGCTCGAGCCGGGGGAGCGGCGCTGCGAGCGACTCGAACTCGACCCCGGGTGGCTGCGCATCCGGTGCTACCAGGTGGGTGCCCCGGTGGCCTGCGAGGTCGGTCCGGCCGGTGGCACGCTTCGGGTCGACTGCGGGCCCGGTGAACTTCGGGTGCGTGATGCGCCCGGCACCGACGGTGCCTGCCTGCTGGAGGTCGCGAACCGGCTTCCCGGTGAGGCGCTGGTGGTGGTCGAGCGGGAGCGGTGGAAGGACGCCGCGGCGACCGGCGCGCTCGTGACGTCGCTCGACGGTTTCCAGGACCTGTTCCCGGATCAAGGGGTGGCGCCGGGCGACGAGATCGGGATCGCGAACCTGGCGGTGCTGTTCACGGATCTGAGCGGTTCGACCGCCCTGTACGAGCGCATCGGCGACGTCCGGGCGTTTGCGTTCGTGCAGAGCCATTTCCGCTACCTGCGTGACGCGGTGGTCCGCGAGAACGGCAGCGTCGTGAAGCAGATGGGTGACGCGGTCATGGCGACGTTCGCGGACGCGCGGGAGGCCTGGTCTGCGGCGGCGTCGATGCAGGCGGGCTGGGACGACTTCCGTCGCCGGCACCTCGGCGACGACGACTCGGTGTCGTTGAAAGTCGGGTTGCACCAGGGGCCCGCCGTGATGATCGACAACAACGGCCGGACCGACTACTTCGGTGCGACGGTCAACCTGGCGGCCCGGGTACAGGGCTGTGCCGCGGGCGGAGACATCGTCCTGTCCCTGGCCGTGCACGACGACCCGGAGGTGGCGCCGCTGCTCGCGACGTCCGGCTACCGGTGCGACGTCTTCAAAACCGGGCTGAAGGGAATCGGCGAGGAGCAGACGCTGTGGCGGCTTCGCCGCCCGTGAGTGGTTGAGGAGTGCAGAGACTCGTCAACCACTCACGGGGCGCGGAGCGCCCTACTTGCCGCGGATGGCGTCGAAGACCTTGGGGTCGACGAGGGTGGAGGTGTCGCCGAGGTCGCGGCCCTCGGCGATGTCCTTGAGCAGGCGCCGCATGATCTTGCCCGACCTCGTCTTGGGGAGTTCGGGGACGATCGTGATCTGGCGGGGCTTGGCGATCGGGCTGATCTCCCGGGACACCTCGGCCTTGAGTTCGGCGATGAGGGTGTCGCCGGTGTTCTCCACACCTTCGCGGAGGATGACGAACGCGACGATGCCCTGGCCGGTGGTCTCGTCGGCGGCGCCGACGACGGCGGCTTCGGCGACGCCGTGGTGGCCGACGAGGGCGGATTCGACCTCGGAGGTGGAGATGCGGTGGCCGGAGACGTTCATGACGTCGTCGACGCGGCCGAGGACCCACAGGGCGCCGTCGTCGTCGTACTTGGCGCCGTCACCGGCGAAGTACCAGCCCTGCTCGGGGTAGCGGGACCAGTAGGTGTCGCGGTAGCGGTCCATGTCGCCCCAGATGCCGCGGAGCATCGCCGGCCACGGCTTGTCGAGGACGAGGTAGCCGGAGCCGCCGGCGCCGAGTTCGTTCGCGTCGTCGTCGACGATCTTCGCGGAGATGCCGGGCAGCGGTGCCATCGCGGAGCCGGGTTTGGTGGCGGTGATCCCGGGCAGCGGGGAGATCATGATGGCGCCGGTCTCGGTCTGCCACCAGGTGTCGACGATCGGGGCCTGGTTGCCGCCGATCACCTCGCGGAACCATTTCCAGGCCTCGGGGTTGATCGGTTCGCCGACCGAGCCGAGGAGCCGGATGCTGGACAGGTCGTGGGCGTCGGGAATCTCGCGGCCCCACTTCATGAACGTGCGCACCAGGGTGGGGGCGGTGTAGTAGATGCTGACGCCGTACTTTTCGATGATCTGGAAGTGGCGGTGCTCGTCGGGGGAGTTCGGGGTGCCCTCGTAGACCACCTGGGTGACACCGTTGGACAGCGGTCCGTAGACGATGTAGCTGTGGCCGGTGACCCAGCCGATGTCGGCGGTGCACCAGTACACGTCGCGCCCGGCCTTGTGGTCGAACACGTTGTGGTGGGTGTAGGAGGCCTGGGTGAGGTAGCCGCCGGAGGTGTGGATGATGCCCTTGGGCTTTCCGGTGGTGCCGGAGGTGTAGAGGATGAACAGCGGGTGCTCGGCGTCGAACGGGGTCGCCTCGTGGGTGCCGGAGGCCTTGTCGACGGTCTCGTGCCACCACAGGTCCCGGCCGTCGGCGACCGCGACGTCGATGCCGGTGCGCTTGACGACGAGAACGTGCTTCACCGAGGTGGCCCCGGCATCGGTCGGATCACCGGCTTCGCCGGCCAGCGCCTCGTCGACGGCGGGCTTGAGGGGTGCGGCCTGGCCGCGGCGCCACTGCCCGTCGACGGTGACGACGAGTTTGGCTTCGGCGTCGTCGATGCGCGAGCGCAGGGCGCTGGCGGAGAAGCCGGCGAACACCACCGAGTGGGTCAGACCGAGGCGGGCGCAGGCGAGCATGGTGACGATGGCCTCGGGGATCATCGGCATGTAGATCGCGACACGGTCGCCGGCGACGAGTCCGAGGTCGGTGAAGGTGTTGGCGGCCTTGGACACTTCGGTGAGCAGGTCGTTGTAGGTCAGGTCGCGGGTATCGCCCGGTTCGCCCTCGAAGTGGATGGCGACGCGGTCGCCGTTGCCTGCCAGGACGTGGCGGTCGACGCAGTTGTAGGCGACATTCAACTCGCCGCCGACGAACCATTTCGCGACGGGTGCGTCGGACCAGTCGAGGACCTCGGTGAAGGGCGTGTGCCAGTGCAGGCGCTCGGCCTGTGTCGCCCAGAATGCGAGTCGGTCCTCGTCTGCGGCGGCCTGCAGTTCGGGGCCGGCGTTCGCAGTAGCGGTGAACTCGGGGCTCGGCGCGTAGGCCACCGGGATGCCGTCGTGCGGTTCGGACTTCCCCGTCGCTCCGCTCGCCTGTGTGGCCTTCCCCGTCGCTCCGCTCGCCTGTGCGGCCTTCCCCGTCGCTCCGCTCGCCTGTGCTGCACTGGTCATTGTGGGCCGGCCTTCTTTCCAGTCTCGAATTCGGCACTTCTAGCACGTGTGAGGGTAGTCACAAGGGCTCCCGAGCGCACCGTTGCACAAGGTTGCATGCCCATATTCTGCGACGATCGGTCGAATGGGCGCGACGGACGGCAAGCGTGGACGACGAGTGGCGACCCCAGTGCCGACGATGTTTCGATCGGATGCCGATTCCGCGAGTTTCACCCGTCGTGGCCACACAGATTGAAACGTTGACTTATCGTCATCCCATCGTTCGGGCTGCGCCCGGCACGGCTGCCCGGAACCCTGCAGATCTGGGAGGATCGTCTTGCGCATCACACGTGTGGCAACCGCTGTTCTGGCGGTTGGCCTGGCAGCAGGGATGCTGTCCGCCTGCTCGTCCGGTGACTCGACGGGCGGGGGTGGCAGCGGCATCGTCAACGCCTGGGCGGGTGAACCGCAGAATCCGTTGATTCCCACCAATACCAGCGAGAATCAGGGTGGCCGCGTCGTCGATGCGCTGTTCGCGGGGCTCGTCTCCTATGACTCCGACGGTGGAGTGAACAACGAGGTCGCCGAGTCCATCGAGACGACCGACGGCAAGAACTTCACCGTGAAGCTGAAGGACGGCTGGACGTTCACGGACGGCACGCCGGTCACCGCGGCCTCGTTCGTCGACGCCTGGAACTACGGCGCGCTGTCGACGAACGCGCAGCTCCAGGCGTCCTTCTTCGACCCGATCCAGGGTTACGACGAGGTGGCTGCCGAGAACCCCACGGCGCAGACCATGTCGGGCCTGAAGGTGGTCGACGATTCGACGTTCACGATCGAACTGAAGCAACCCGAGTCCGCCTTCCCGGACCGTCTCGGTTTCGCCGCGTACTACCCGCTGCCCGCGGTGGCGTACCAGGACATGGCCGCGTTCGGCGAGAATCCCATCGGCAACGGTCCGTACATGATGTCGGGTCCCGGGGCGTGGCAGCACAACGTGCGCATCGACACCGTCGTGAACCCCAATTACAACGGCAACCGCAAGCCGAAGAACGCCGGCGTCGACTTCGTCATGTACAACAGCCTCGACACGGCGTACACGGATCTGCTCGCGGGCAATGTCGACGTCCTCGACCAGGTGCCGCCGAGTGCCGTCACCACGTTCGAGACCGACCTGCCCGGTCGCACCGTGAACCAGCCGTCCGCGACCATCGAGACGTTCACGATCCCGGGCCGTCTTCCGCACTTCAGTGGTGAGGAGGGCACGCTGCGCCGGCAGGCCATCTCGATGGCGATCAACCGCGACCAGATCACCCAGCAGATCTACAACAACACCCGCACCCCCGCGCTCGACTTCACCAGCCCCGCCATCGAGGGCTGGTCGGATTCGCTCGTGGGCAACAGCAACCTGAAGTACGACCCGGAGGCAGCGAAGAGGCTGTGGGCCCAGGCCGACGCCATCGCCCCGTGGTCGGGCAGTTTCGAGATCGCGTACAACGGCGACGGCGGCCACAAGGAATGGGTCGACGCCACCGCCAACAACATCCGCAACACTCTCGGTATCGACGCGAAGGGCAAGGAGTATCCGACGTTCGCGCAGATCCGCACGGAGGCCACCAACCGGACCATCCCGAGCGCGTTCCGTTCGGGGTGGCAGGGCGACTACCCGCAGCAGTACGGCTTCCTCGCGCAGAACTACCAGACCGGCGGCAGCTCCAACGACGGTGACTACTCGAATCCCGAGTTCGACCGGCTGCTGCGCGCCTCCGCGGGTGAGGTCGATCCCGGCAAGGCGCAGGACCTGCTGAACCAGGCGCAGGAGGTTCTCCTGCACGACCTGCCGGCGGTCCCGACGTGGTACCGCAACGCGGCGAGCGGCTGGTCCGAGAACGTGTCGAACGTGGTCATCGACTGGAAGGGCATCCCGATGTACTCGGACATCGAGAAGAACTGACGCACGGGAGTTTTCTCCGACGGGTGGGGCCGCGAGCTGTCAGTTCGCGGCCCCGTTCGGGAGTTCGAGCCAAGGCTCCGGATTCCTGACGTCACGGCCCCCGACGAATAGGAGGTGATCTGATGCTCTGGTACGTCGGTCGCCGTTTGCTCCAGATGATTCCCGTGTTCCTCGGGGCCACGTTCCTGATCTACGCGATGGTGTTCCTGCTGCCCGGAGACCCGATCGCGGCATTGGCGGGCGACAAGGCGCTCAGCCCCGCGGTGGCGGCGCAGCTCCGCGCCCGGTACCACCTCGACCAACCGTTCCTGATGCAGTATTTCCTGTATCTGAAGGGCATCTTCACGCTCGACTTCGGTACGTCCTTCTCCGGTCGCCCCGTCAGCGAGGTTCTGGCGCAGGCCTTTCCGATCACCATCAAGCTGTCTCTGATGGCACTGGCGATCGAGGGGATCTTCGGGATCGGCTTCGGCCTGTTCGCCGGGCTCCGCAAGGGCGGCATCTTCGACAGCACCGTCCTCCTCGTCAGCCTGGTGATCATCGCGATCCCGATCTTCGTCATCGGTTTCCTCGCCCAGTTCTTCATCGGCGTGAAGTGGGGGCTGGTTCCGCCGACGGTCGGGGGCAACACCAGCTTCAAGAATCTTCTGCTGCCCGCCTTCGTCCTCGGGTCCGTGTCGTTCGCGTACGTGCTCCGGCTCACGCGGACGTCGGTCGCCGAGAACCTCACCGCCGACTACGTGAGGACCGCGACCGCCAAGGGTCTTTCGCGGCGCCGGGTGGTGCAGGTGCACGTGCTGCGGAACTCGCTGATCCCGGTGGTCACCTTCCTCGGCGCCGATCTCGCCACCCTGATGGGCGGCGCGATCGTCACGGAGGGCATCTTCAACATCAACGGTGTCGGCGGCACGATCTATCAGGCGGTCACCCGCGGTGAGGCGCCCACGGTGGTGTCCTTCGTGACGGTGCTGATCGTCATCTATCTGCTCGCCAACCTGATCGTCGACCTCCTGTACGCCGCGCTCGACCCGAGGATTCGCTATGTCTGAGAAAGTGGAGAACGAGTCCGCCGGAACGGGCGACCGGAAGACCCGTCAGGCGCATTTCGTGGCGCCCGAGGAAGTGGCGGCGCCCGGGGAGACCGACGCCGTCCACATCGACCAGCCGCCGACGAGCATGTGGTCGGATGCCTGGCGCGATCTGCGTAAGCGCCCGCTGTTCCTGGTCGCATCGGTGATCATCGTCGTGGTGATCGCCGTGGCGGCGTTTCCGGACGTGTTCACCAGCACCGACCCGCGGTTCTGCGATCTCGCGTTCAGCATGCAGGGGCCGTCGGCGGGGCACTGGTTCGGATTCGACAAGCAGGGCTGCGACATCTACTCCCGCACGATCCACGGGGCGCGGGCGTCGGTGCTGGTGGGTGTCGGCGTCACGTCGATCGTGCTCGTGGTGGGCGTGGTGTTCGGTTCGGTCGCCGGGTTCTACGGCGGCGCGGTGGACTCGCTGCTGTCCCGGGTCGCCGACATCTTCTTCGGCATCCCGCTCATCCTCGCGGCGATCGTCCTGATGCAGCTGTTCACCAACCGCACCATCTGGACGCTGATCGTCGTCCTCGCCCTGTTCGGGTGGCCGCAGATGGCGAGAATCGCTCGGGGCGCGGTGATCTCGGCGAAGGGCAACGACTACGTGATGGCGTCGCGGGCGCTCGGCGTCTCGAACGTGCGCACCCTGATCCGGCACGTGCTGCCGAACTCCCTCGCTCCGATCATCGTGATCGCGACCATCTCCCTCGGCATCTACATCGTGGCCGAGGCGACGCTGTCGTTCCTCGGCATCGGGCTGCCGTCCACCGAGATCTCGTGGGGCGGAGACATCAGCACCGCCCAGGTCACCCTGCGCCAGGGTTCGCCGATCCTGTTCTACCCGGCGACCGCGCTGGCGATCACGGTCCTCGGCTTCATCATGATGGGCGACGCTCTCCGGGACGCGCTCGACCCCAAGGCCCGGAAGAGGTGAGCGCGATGACCGCGAACGATCCGGCCGGACCCCAGAATTCGGCCGACGAGGTGCCGCTGCTCGAGATCCGGGACCTGGAGGTGTCGTTCCAGTCCCATTCCGGGCTCGTGCCCGCGGTGCGTGGGGTCAGCCTCACGGTGTATCCGGGGCAGACGGTGGCTATCGTCGGTGAGTCCGGTTCGGGCAAATCCACCACCGCCCACGCGATCATCAACCTGCTGCCCGGAACGGGAAAGGTGACCGGCGGCCGGATCCTGTTCGAGGGGCAGGACCTCGCGGAGGCGACCGAGCGGGAGTTCGTCGCACTGCGCGGGAAGAAGATCGGCCTCGTCCCGCAGGACCCGATGTCCAACCTCAACCCGGTGTGGAAGGTCGGGTTCCAGATCGAGGAGGCGTTGGAAGCCAACGGGATCGCGAAGGGCAAGGCCGCGAAGGCGCGGGCCGCCGAGCTCCTCGAGGAGGCGGGCCTCGCCGACGCCGAGAACCGGCTGGGCCAGTATCCGCACGAGTTCTCCGGGGGCATGCGCCAGCGCGCGCTCATCGCCATCGGGCTGTCGGCCCGCCCGCAACTGCTGATCGCGGACGAGCCCACGTCCGCCCTCGACGTGACGGTCCAACGTCAGATCCTCGACCACCTCGACGGTCTCACCGACGAACTCGGCACCGCGGTCCTGCTCATCACCCACGACCTCGGTCTGGCCGCCGAGCGGGCGGAGCACCTGATCGTGATGAGCAAGGGACGGGTGGTCGAGGCGGGACCCGCGCTGGAGATCCTGCAGCGGCCGCGTCACCCGTACACCCGGAAACTGGTGGCCGCGGCGCCGTCGCTGGCGTCGCAACGGCGGAGTTCTTCGCTGGCCCGGGCGGACATCCGGGAGCACGCGCTCGAGGTGGTGGGCGAGGCCGAGGAGCACGGGCAGATCGGCGTCGAATTCGGCAAGGCCACCGACGACGTGGTCGTGGCCACCGGGCTGACCAAGGTGTTCAAGATCCGCCACGGGCTACGGAAGTCCACCGACTTCACCGCCGTCGACGACGTCTCGTTCGCGGTCCGGCGTGGGACGACCACGGCCATCGTCGGCGAGTCGGGGTCGGGCAAGTCGACGGTCGCGCAGATGGTGCTGGGACTGCTCGCTCCGACGGCGGGGAAGGTGGTGTTCGACGGCAAGGACGTCGCGACGCTGGACCGCAGGGAGACGCTCGCGTTCCGTCGGCGGGTGCAGCCGATCTTCCAGAACCCGTACGGCACGCTCGACCCGATGTACTCGATCTTCCGCACCGTCGAGGAGCCCCTGCGCACCCACAAGGTGGGGACGAAGGCGGAGCGGGAAGCGCGGGTACGCGACCTGCTGGACAAGGTGGCGCTGCCGGCTTCGGTGATGCGGAGGTTCCCGAACGAGTTGTCGGGCGGCCAGCGGCAGCGGGTGGCGATCGCCCGGGCGCTGGCGCTGCAGCCCGAGATGGTGGTGTGCGACGAGGCGGTGTCGGCGCTCGACGTGCTGGTCCAGGACCAGATCCTCACGCTGCTGAACGACCTGCAGGCGGAGCTGGGGCTGACGTACCTGTTCATCACCCACGACCTGGCGGTGGTGCGGCAGATCGCCGACGACGTGCTCGTCATGTCCGTCGGCGCGATCGTGGAGAAAGCCACCACGGACGAGGTCTTCACGTCGCCGAAGGAGGAGTACACGCGGAAGCTGCTGGACGCGATTCCCGGCGGATCGATCCGGCTCGGCGCCTGACCCGCGGCGGCGCCGGGTAGCGTTCCAGTACGTGAGCGACCCGTTGCAGCCCCTCGTCGACCTTCCCGGTGTCCGCGAAGCCGCGGACCGTGCGCGCGACGCGCTCGGCGCGGTTCACCGGCACAAGACCAACCGGCGCGGCTGGCCGACCACGGCGGCCGAGGCGGCGGTCCGGGCGGCCCGCGCCTCCGCGTCGCTGGACGGGGGAAGCACCGAACTGCCCGCCCCCGGCGAGGCCGGCGACCCCATCCTGTCGGGTGCCCTGCGCGTCGGGCAGGCTCTCGACGGTGACGCCCTCACGCTTCTGCAGTCCACGTGGCAGCGGGCGCCCCTGCAGGCCCTGGCCCGGCTGCATCTGCTGGCCGCGGCCGACCTCGTGGAGGATCAGGAATTGCTCGGCAGGCCGCGAGCCGGGTCCGGCGTCGCGGAGCGGCTGGACGGTCTGGCTCAGCTCGTGACGGGGGGCACCGCTGCACCCGCGCCCGTTCTGGCGGCGGTGGTGCACGGGGAATTGTTGACGCTGAGGCCGTTCGGGGTGGGCGACGGCATCGTCGCACGCGCCGCGTCCCGTCTGGTCTCGGTGTCGAGCGGACTCGATCCCCACAATCTCGGGGTTCCGGAGGTCAGCTGGCTGCGCCGGCAGCAGGCGTACCGCAACGGGGCAGCGGCCTTCGCCTCGGGCGAGCCGGACGGGGTCGGGAGCTGGGTCGTCCTCTGCTGCGGTGCGCTGGAGGCCGGAGCCCGTGAGGCCACGTCCATCGCCGAAGCGGCGGCAAGTTAACTCGTATCCGTTGCACTGCAACATGTTCCCGAACATGTGAAACGGGCGGCGCTGCCGACTGGTGTCGACTTCGCCGCCCGTTAGCACGGACAACCGGTTACCAAGCGTGCAATGGTGGGTTGTGTGGGTGGCCTCGGCGAGAGTCCGAATATCGTCGGGTCGTCCTTGCAACCTGTGCAGGGTCCTTGCCGGTGAAGACTCGAGTCTCGCAGGCCCACAACGCTTTTGCCCTTATAGTGGCTTATGCTTCGCGTGGGTACCTAGTGCCCGTGCTGGGAATCCTGGTCGGGAGATCGATCCTTCTCTTCTGGGTCGACCTTGGCCTTCCGTTCTTCCGTAACTCCTTTGTACCCCGTGACCCCCCTCACAGCAAGTATCAAATTAGGTTTGTGACCGTGTCGCGGGTTGCGGCGGTCAGCGCTTGCGGCGCAACACTCCATAGGTGAATGCACCCGCCACCAGGGCCCCGACGCTCACCGCGGCGGTGGTCGCCACGGTGGTCGCGGACGGCGCCTGGAGGCGCGCCCTGAGGGAGACCGGATTCGAGAAAGTCAATATGGGCCAACCGTTTCCGGCCGCGGCCTTCCGGAGCGCCCGGTCCGGGTTGACGGCCGTCGGGTGGCCGACCGCGGTCAGCATCGGCAGGTCGGTCACGGAGTCGGAGTAGGCGTAGCATGCCGACAGGTCGTAGCGGTGTTCGTCGGCCAGTTGCCGCATCGCCTCGACCTTGCCCTCGCCGTAGCAGTAGAACTCCACCTCGCCCGTGTAGAGCCCGTCCGCGACCGCCATGCGGGTGGCCATGCTGCGTGTCGCCCCGAGCGCTTCGGCGATCGGCGTCACCACCTCCTCGCCCGACGCCGAGACGACGATGACGTCGTGACCCCGCAACTTGTGGTCCGCGATGAGGTCGGCGGCCTCCGCGAACACCAGGGGGTCGACGATGTCGTGGAGGGTCTCGGCGACGACGGACCGGACCTGCTCCACGTTCCACCCCGCGCACATGCTCGTGAGGTAGGCGCGCATCCGCTCCATCTGATCGTGGTCCGCGCCCGACAGTAGGAACAGGAACTGCGCGTAACTGCTCTTGAGGACGGACCGTCGATTGATCAGGCCCTGGTCGAAGAACGGTCTGCTGAACGCGAGGGTGCTGGATTTCGCGATGATCGTCTTGTCGAGGTCGAAGAATGCGGCAACCCGACCCGTCTCGGTGTGTCGACCTGTCTTGGCACTTCTCTGTGGCTTCGCGGTCACAATGTCCAAGGATATGCGGACTTCGGCCCGGGGTGCGCGTTCCGTGCAACGGCCCGGAACAGGGGCGTTCGGTATCTCCGACACCGTAAAACATTTGAACAGTTGAACTTGCAAATACTGATCTGGGGAGGTGTAGTATTGCTGATGTCCGGATTTGATCCGGACGATGTTCAGCCCGACCCCCCGGGGCTGAACACTGACGACCCTCGCCTCCTCCCCCCCTGGCGAGGGTCGTCCTCTGTCTGTGGGCGCTCTGCCACTCTTCGTTTCCGCTCTCTAGAAATTGGTGCGGTAGTACCAGTTTTTATCCCCAGCCCCGAAGTTGTCCACAATTCGCACAGGGCACCTTTCCGCGGTCTCCGGCAGCGGGCACGCTCGCTGCATGGACGCACACGACGGTGGCAAAGTGCTGGTTCTGGTCGACGATCCGGCGCTGCTGCACAGCATCAGGCGCGTGGCGGCAGCGGCCGACCGGACGCTGAACGAGACCGACGTCGCCGACGCCCGGCACGCTTGGGGCAGCGCGCCGATCGTCGTGCTCGACGCGCGTGCCGCCGCCGCGTGCCGCAACCGGCTTCCACGCCGGCGGCGGGTCGTGCTGCTGTGCGACGGGCCGCCGGGCATCGACGAGTGGCGGATCGCGACCGCGGTCGGTGCCGAACACGTGCTGGCCGTGCCCGACGACGAGTCGGCCCTGGTCGCCGTTCTCGGCGAGCAACCCCAGCGGCCCGAAGCGGACGGAACCGTCGTCGCGGTGGTCGGCGGGTGCGGCGGAGCCGGAGCCTCCACCCTGGCGGCGGCGACCGCCCTCACCGCGGCGACGCGGTCGCAGCCCACGTTGCTGATCGACACCGACTCGTGGGGATCCGGGCTCGACGTGCTGCTGGGCATCGAGGACGTGCCCGGACTGCGGTGGTCGGGACTGTCGATCGAAGGCGGCCGGATCTCCTCGGGCGCGCTTCGGGACGCGCTGCCCGCCCACGGCGAGCACCTGCGGGTCCTCGCCTGCAGCAGGACCGGGCACGGCGCGGGACCGACGGCGGCCGCGGTCCGCGCCGTCACCTACGCCGGGCGTCACGCCGGCGACCTGGTCGTGTGCGACGTGTCGCGGTTCCCGGGCCCCGTCACGGAGGCCGTCCTCGAACTCGCCGACCTCGTGGTTCTCGTCGTGCCCGCGACCGTCCGGGCCTGCATCGCCGCGGGGAAGGTGTCGCAGTGGATCACCGAACGGAATCCCAACCAGGGACTCGTGGTCCGTGGCCCGGCACCGGGCGGGCTTCGCGGCGCCGACGTGGCGGACGTCCTCGACCTGCCGCTGATCGCGTCGATGCGCGCCGAGCGCGCGCTCACCGGAATGCTCGAACACGGCGGTCTGCGGCCGGGGCGGCGCTCCCCGCTGGGCGCCGCGGCCGAGGCGGTCCTCGACACCGTCGGCAGCAGACCGCGGACACGGGAGTGGGCGGCATGAGTTCCCTCGTCACCCCCGACCTCCTCGATAGGGTGCGCGAACGCCTCGCGCACACGTCCGGCGAGCCGACACCCGCGACGGTCGCCGCGGCCATCCGGACCGAGTCCGGCGGCGTGCTCGGCGACACCGACCTGCTCGGTGCGTTGCGGGTGCTCATGACCGAACTCACGGGCGCAGGCCCGCTCGAGTCGCTGCTGACCGAGCCCGGTGTCGCGGACGTGCTCGTCACGGCGCCGGACCGGGTGTGGGTGGACCGCGGCCGCGGACTCGAGCGCGCAGAGGTCCGGTTCACGGACGAAGCAGCCGTGCGCCGACTCGCCCAGCGACTCGCGCTGTCTGCCGGCCGCCGCCTCGACGACGCCCAGCCGTGGGTCGACGGAAGGCTGCGGGACGTCGGAAACGGTTCGTTCGGTGTACGGCTTCATGCCGTCCTCGCGCCCGTCGCTCAGGGCGGCACCTGCCTGTCGCTGCGGGTGCTGCGCCCGGCCACCCAGGGGCTGGGCGTGCTCGTCGCACGCGGTGCCGTGACCGAGGCGGCCCACGATCTGCTGGTGAAGATCGTGCACGCACGCCTCGCCTTCCTGGTCACCGGCGGCACCGGGGCGGGGAAGACCACGCTGCTGGCCGCGGTGCTGGGTGCGGTGGACCCGGCCGAACGGATCGTGTGCGTGGAGGACGCCGCGGAGTTGGCGCCGATGCACCCGCACGTGGTCAGGCTGGTGGCCCGGGCACCCAACGTCGAGGGAGTGGGCGAGGTGACCGTCCGGGACCTCGTCCGTCAGTCCCTCCGTATGCGACCCGATCGGATCGTCGTGGGCGAGGTGCGCGGCGCGGAGGTGGTCGACCTGCTGACGGCGCTCAACACGGGCCACGACGGCGGCGCCGGAACGGTGCACGCCAACTCGCCCGAGGAGGTGCCCGCCCGGCTCGAAGCGCTTGCGGCACTGGGCGGAATGGACCGCGCGGCGCTGCACAGTCAGCTGGCCGCCGCCGTGCAGGTGATCCTGCACGTCCACCGGTCGTCGAGTGGAGCGCGGCAGTTGACGCAGATCGGTGTCGTCACTCGTGACGAGCACGGACGCGTCACGATCGTTCCCGCCTGGAGTCACGACACGGGGGAGGGGCCGGCGGTGGACCGGCTCCGCCACTGGTGTTCTCGGCGGGAACCGTCGGCTTCTCCTCGGGAGGCGTCGTGATCGCAGGTCTGGTGGTGCTTGCGTGTGCGGTACTGGCGGTGCCGTCCGCGCGGTCGCGTCCGCGCTTGCTCGCGGTGACCGGACGGGGACGTTCCCGGCGGCGGATGCGTCTGCCGTGGGCAGTACCGGCGGCGGTCGTCTGCGCTCCGGTCGTGTACGAACTCGGCGGGATCTGCGCGGTTCTGGCGTCGGTGATCGTCTGTGCGACAGTGCGGTTCAGGTCGGTGCGACGTCGGTCGGTGAAAGCGAAGGACGCCGATCTGCGCGTCGTGCTGGCGGGCCTCGAGGTGGTGACGGCGGAACTTCGGGTGGGCGCGCATCCCGCCGCGGCATGTCAGACCGCGGCCGACGAATCGGTGGGCAGCGTGTCGGCGGCCTTCCGCGCCGCTTCGGCGCGCTCGCGGCTCGGGGGATCCGCCGCCGACGGGTTCCGGATCGCGGACTCCCGGGTCGGCGCCGAGTTGGGGCGGATCGCCGACATCTGGGCGGTGGCCGACGCGCACGGTCTCGCGCTGGCGGAACTGCTCGAGGCGGCGCGGACGGACCTGTTGGGGCGCAGTCGCTTCCGTCAGCGGACCGAGGCGTCCCTCGCTGGGGCGAGGGCGACGGCGACCGTGCTGGCCGGGCTGCCGCTCCTGGGTGTCGGTCTGGGTCAGATGATGGGGGCGTCCCCGCTGGCGGTGCTGTTCGGCGGCGGGGTGGGCGGCATCCTGCTGTTGCTCGGTGCGGGGCTGGTGTGCGCGGGACTGCTGTGGACCGACCGGATCACCGGGCGGGTGACGGGATGATCTGGGGCGCGGTACTTCTCCTCGCGTGCGCCGTGTTGGTTCTCCCCGCACCCAGATCGCCGGTGCGGCGCTTGCGCGGCGACACCGGCGGTCCGGGCGATGCGGTGGCCACGGCGGACGACCCCACGCGCCGCGAGGACCCACTCGCGACCGCCGCCGCCTTCGACCTGCTGGCAGCGTGCCTGCGCGCAGGGTTGCCGGTCGCGACCGCGGCGCGGGCCGTGTCGAGGTCCGCGCCGGCGCCGCTGTCGGAATCGCTCCGCCGCGCCGCAGACCTACTCGCGCTGGGGGCCGACGCGGCGACCGCGTGGGAGGCGGCGGCGTCGGACCCGGCCACCGAATCGCTCGCGCGGATGGCGCGACGGTCGGCGGCATCG
This sequence comes from Rhodococcus sp. T2V, assembly GCF_029269925.1. Lineage (NCBI taxonomy): Bacteria > Bacillati > Actinomycetota > Actinomycetes > Mycobacteriales > Nocardiaceae > Rhodococcus > Rhodococcus sp. T2V. The sequence goes on along the minus strand of NZ_JARJBD010000010.1, from coordinate 24,081 downwards.
GGTTCGTCGCTTGCCGGTTCGATGACGGAACTCGCCGCCGACGGCCGCACCCAGGTCGAGCACCTGGCGGCGGCATCGGCCGAACGGGCGGGCGTGCTCATCAGCGGACCGCTCGGGTTGTGCTTCCTGCCGGCGTTCATCTGCCTCGGGATCATCCCGGTCGTCGTGGGGCTCGCCTCGCGCGTGCTCGACGGCGGGTTGCTGTGACATGCAGGCACTTCCGGCGCAGAATCGCTGCGCCGGACACTCTGAAGGGGGAACATCATGAAACACGGAATCCGGTCTCTGGCGGCCGTGCGGGCACTGACGGCGCACTTCGCTCTGCTCGCGACGGACGAGGACGGCATGTCGACCGCCGAGTACGCCATCGGCACCATCGCGGCCGCGGCGTTCGGGGCCGTCCTGTACTCGGTCGTCACCGAATGTCAACTGATACTGTCGTCGCATGGACGTCGCGATTTATTGCCGGATCTCGCAGGACCGCGCCGGGGCAGGCCTTGGGGTCGAGCGCCAGGAAGCCGACTGCAGGGCGCTCGCTGAGCAGCTCGGATGGAACGTCGCACACGTCTACGTCGACAACGACGTGAGCGCGTACGGCAGCAAGCCGCGGCCGCAGTACCTCGCCATGCTCAAGGCCTTCGGGTCGGGCAAGTACCGGGGTCTGCTGAGCTGGCACACCGACCGGCTCTATCGGTCTATCCCCGACCTGTCGACGCTGGTCGAGGTGTGCGACGCGAACAAGATCGAGATTCGCACGGTGAAGGCTGGCGAGATCGATCTCTCGACGCCGACGGGGCGTCTCAGCGCGACCATGTTCGCGAGCATCGCACGGTACGAGGTCGAGCGCTCGGCTGAGCGGATCAAGAGCGCGAAACAGCAGCAGGCCCTAGACGGCAAGTTTCGCGGTGGTGCGCGGCCGTTCGGGTACACAGACGGCGGGATGGATCTCGAGCCCATCGAGGCCGAGGCGCTGCGGGACGCGGCCGAGCAGTTCCTGCGAGGCATCTCGCTCATGTCGATTGCGAGGCAGTGGGAAGAGAAGGGGATCACGACGGCGCGCGGCAAGCCGAAGTGGACCGTCACGGCGTTGCGAAAGGTGCTGATCCGGGCCCGTAACGCTGGACTTGTCGAGCAGGACGGGCGGATCATTGGGCCCGCGCAATGGCCGGCGATTTTCGACGCCGACACTTTGCACGCGATTCGAGCCATCATCGCCGACCCGTCGCGGCGTGTCAGCACGTCGTACGAGCGCAAACACCAGGGAGCCGGGGTCTATCGCTGCGGCGTCTGCGGGGACTCGATGAAGGTCTACACGATGCGCGGCGGCCGGAGCGTCTCGTACAAGAGCTACCGCTGCGCCGCAAAGCCTCACCTCTCGCAGCAGAAAGAGCCGCTAGACGAGTTCATCGACGAGGTGATCATTGCTCGCCTGTCTCGCGAGGACGCCGCGGGAATCCTTCACCGTGGCAAGGGTGTCGACGCCGTCTCGCTGCAGACCGAGCGCGAAGGGCTGCAGGCGCGCAAGAACCAATTGGCCACGCTCTTCACGAGCGGGGCGATCGATGGTTTGCAACTGAAGGCCGGGAGCGCCGACCTGAAGGCGAAGATCGACGACTTGGATAAGAAGCTCGCAGCGGCACGACGGTCGTCGCCTCTGGCGGAACTAGTTCTCGCTGGCGAGGACGTGCGGGCCGTGTGGGACGGGCTATCGGCCGACGTCCGCGGGAAGGTGATCGCCGAGCTCATGAATGTGGTGATCCTGCCTATCGGGAGTGGTCAGCGCCCGAAGGGTGGAGGGCTGGCAATGGAGCGAGTCAAGATCGAGTGGAAGGCCTGAGATGCCCAAGGCGCACAACGATATTCGGATCACCTGCAATCACGGGATCAACGAGGGTGCGGAAGAGTTCGTGCAACTGCTGCGCTATATGGATGGGCAGGGGGAGTGGTTGCCGGTGCGCAACCGCACCGTCGAGACTGTGACGTTGCTCGGTGACTCCGTAGAACGCGCCGCGGACTGGATGACCGACGCCCCTGCTCCGGGAGCTGAACAGGGCCCGCGCCGGGATCGGCACACATTCCGCTGTGACTGCGGGCGGCAAGTGCAGGCCCGCGACCGCAATCTGCGCGAGGCGCTAATGGAGCTCGACGCCGCGGGCATTCGCACGGTTTCACTGCCCGGGCTTGGTTACGCCGTCCAGCGTGCGGCGCGCCGAAAGCGGTAGCCCAACGCCGGGGCTGCTAGCATCTGTGACACGGCAGTGTCTGTGACACGCTCTACCGCCAGTGGCCTAGCGGCCCACCAACCTGGACAGCTCCAGGGCAATAACCATGCCCAGGAGCTGAAGTGTCCAGTATCCCCACAGCGCACGCACGCGTGGCAGGCCTCTCCAAGTTCCGGACCGCTGAGGATCCCGAACTAGTTGCAGCGAAGCAAGACCTCAAGGCACTTCGCCTCGAGGATTACGTCGCCCGCGTCGTGGCCGAGGCGCCGCCCCTGACCGTCGAGCAGCGCGACCGTATTGCCGCGATCCTGCAGGCCGGCGCTCGTGGGTGAGTGCCGGTGCCCGAGGAATTCATACCCATACGGCCGGCGCTCGTGAAACGCGTAGTCGACGGCAATGCCGCGATCGTCTATGCGTTGATCGAGTTCCGCTGCAAGGTGACGGGCGAGGACCGGATCGAGGACGAGTCCGGCCGATGGTGGCGCGCGCCCAGTCGCACGCTCTCAGAGGTGACGGGACTGACCGTTTCGCGGGTCGATACCGCGCTCAAGAACCTCCACAAGCGGGAGGCGATCGAGGCCGTACAGCACAAGATCTACGGTCCCGACGATCACGCGTTTTCGTACCGCGTCATACCGCTCTTACCTGCGATTCCTGAAATCCCCGAAGCGCTCTCAGCTGCGATTCCTGAAATCTCGGAGGCGCGCCCCCGAGATCTCCGAGGCGCGCCCCCGAGATCTCCGAAATCTTCCTCTTCTTTTAAGAAGAGAGAAGAAGGGGGGGAGCGCGTAACCGTTCCTGAGGCGATCTCGCCCGAGGCTTCGCCCCCACCCCGCTGCCCCAAGCACATCGACAACCCAACGACCGCAGCCTGCGGCGCGTGTGGTGACGCTCGGCGTGCTCGTGCGACATGGGACGCCGAGACGCTGCGCGCGGCGAAGGTCGCGACGTCAGCGGAGGCTCACGTGCGCGCCGAGGTCACTGCTCGCGGGATAGCCGAGTGCGACCTCTGCGACGAGTACGGCTATGCGAACCGTCGCGTCTGCAATCACAACCCAGCACAAGCCGAGACGAACCGAGCCGGCATCGCTGCCGTACGGGCCGCTCTCGCTGCAAAGAAGGCGAGCGCATGACACGACTCGACCGCACCGGTGAGCCCGTCGACGAGCACGAGGCCCGCGCCTCAAGTCGGGTCGCAAAAGCGGAACCCGCGCAGGTCCGCCCGCCGCACAATCCCGACTGCCGCTCGGGCTGGCTCGGCGCCGATCTCGACGACCGGCCTATTCCCTGCCTCCAATGCCGTCCGCACCTGGCGCGCATCGTCAACGCGAACGACAACGGGGTGACTCGATGAGGTCGGGACGGAGCCGCCGGTACGCCCGTTGTCACGAGGACGGGTGCGAGGCCAAGACTCGCGCGGCGTCGCAGCGTTGCCCGCGGCACCGCGGTCTACCGGCCATTGAGGTGCGCGGCGGCATCGTGCGTGTCGACACGTTGCGGCTCTCGCGGGCCGAGGCTCTCGCGCTCGCCGACTCGATCGTTGACGCCATCGAGGCAGCGCGGTGAGCCGAGTGAACAAGCCGACCTCACCCGAGGCGCTGGCCGAGACCGTCTCAGACCTCGATCGGCTGAGCATTCCCGTTGACGCGTCGATCTCGGACGCCAAGCGGCAGCTCGAGCGCCACTGCCTCACGGTCGGCCGGGCCCGCGTCAGCCTCGCGCAACGGGCACGGCAAGCGCGCGACGGGATCACGCCGCGCAAGCCGAAGGCGCAGGCCAAACCCATCGGGCCGCACTCGCTGCCCCGTGTGGGCCCGCTCGTCGCCGACCTCGTTGACGGGCGCCTCATCGATGCGGCGTGCGTCGGGCATCACCTGCTGTTTGAAGAGCGCCACGACCACGAGCGGGAGCCGGCCCGCGACGCTCGGCACCGCGAGGCCGTTGCGATCTGCCGACGATGCAACGTGCTCGACGCCTGCCGAGTTGTTGCGGATGAGCTCGGCGACCAGGCCGCGGGCGTGTGGGCCGGTGAGGTCCGATCCGATGGAAGCAAGCCAAAGCAATCGAAAGTGACAGCATGACAACACAATTCATGGCCGGGCGCGTATTGCAATGCCGGGCCGACCATTGCGGCAACGGCACGCGGGCCGACGACCGACTGTGTGCCGACTGCCGCCGCGAGCGGGCACTCGCCGCCGAGGCCGCGCTCGCCGCAGATGACGAATGGGTGACCCGACCTACCGCCGAGCCGATTTCGGGCCGCAGCGTTGATCTGGGCCCTGAGAGCGGGGGATCGCGGTGAGCGTCGGCGACACGTACCGGGCGCAGGGGCGACGACGGAGGCCGGCCGCGCGCCGCTGCCGCGCCCGCTCATACTGCGCGCACCTGACCCACCACCCGTCCGTGTTGTGCATCGAGCACCGCGGGATCGACACCACCACCGAAGGGGAACGCAATGCCTGAGTACATCAGCGCCGCAGACGAGCGCAGGGCAGCCGCGTGGACGTTGCGTCAGATCCGCGGGGATCTCGTCGGGGCGCAATTGGTGGCGGACGACGGGCCGATCAGCGCGCTTGCCGTGTTCCGCGCCTGCACCGCTGCCGCGCCGGACCTGTGGCTCGATCCTGACGCCGCTGCCGATCGGCTCGAGGGGCACGTTCGGCAGCTGCTCGAGCACGAGCACGGCATCGACGACGACGGGCGCAACGATGAGTGACTGGCCGCAACGCCTCGACCGCATGATCGCGATCTCGCTCGACGACGCACGGGAGATCGTGGCCGCCATTGACGTCCTCGAGACGCTGGCCAGACCCAAGGGGTCGAGCCTCTCGCACACGGTGCACGGCATTCGGTCCCAGCTCGCTTCGCTGTCGACTGACGCCGGTCCTGACGCCCACGTGAGAACGTCAGGACCGAATGACCTGGCGGCGTTGACTGCACGGCATGACGAGTTCATTCCTACCGACCAGGCCGCCGAGCTGCTCGGCTGCACGGCGGCCAACGTGCGCTATCTGGCGCGGGCCGGCCGGATCGGCGCTATCCGCAACGGTGGCCGGTGGTTCGTCTCGTCGTCCGATGCACACGAACTACTCGACGCCCGCCGCTGCGCGGGCTGAAAAAGGAGCCTGACCATGGCGAATCCCTTGATCCCGACCCAGACCGGCGATGTAATCAATGTGCCTGCGCTGCTCAACTCGCCGGCCCGCCTAACCGACCTGATTGCCAAGCTGACCGCCGAGCGCCTGCTGCTGGACAAGTTCTTTACTACCGGCGGTGTCGTCGCTGGTGGCGGCGTCCTGCACACGGTTCTCACCTCGGCGAACCAGTACCTCGCGGGCAATCCCGAAGAGCGCTCGCCCGGCGCGGAATATGTCATCCTGCGCGGCGACGAGCTGCGCGAACTGGCGACCGTGCAGGACTGGGGCGCGAAGGTCGAACTTCTCGACGAGGAGGAGCTTCGCAATGACTCGGTCTCGCTGGCCAACAAGCTGATTCAGCTCGCCAACAGCATCGCTCGCAAGCTCGATCAGGCTGCACTCGCCGCGATCGAGGCGTCGCTGACCCGGAACTCGGTCGCCAGCGTCAGCGGGCACTCATGGTCTTCGCTGGTAACGGTCGGTGATCCTGCGACGCTCACCGCGTCCGCCTTGCTTCCGACCGCCGACTTTGCCAATACCCAGCTCGCCGCCGATCTCGAGGACGTCGGGGTCACGTTCGACACGCTGGTGCTGCACCCGAACCAGCATGCCGCGCTCAAGATCGCCTACGCGGACAAGCTCGCCGCCGTGCTCGCCTCCGCCGGGCTGACCGTATTCAGCTCGAACCTCGTGACCGCCGGCACCGCGTACGCCGTCCAGAAGGGTCAGGCCGGCAAGGTGGCGTTCGAGACGCCGCTCAAGGTCGAGACCATCGACAAGCGCGAGAACCGGCTCAAGTGGCTCCAGTCGTACGTCACTCCCGCATTCGCCGTGTCCCGTCCGGGCGCGGTCCGCAAGATCACGGGATTGGCTGGCTGATGACCCGAACCGAGCGTGTGAACATCGTCGCGGCCGCAGTGGCCGACGGGCGGATTCCACCCGCACGGCGCGCATTCTGGCTGGCCCGCCTGCGCGACAGCCCGAGCACCGCGGCCGCCGAGATCGCCGGACTCACCGCGGTCCGGAGCGAGCCCGACATCGATACCTACTCCGCTCTATTCGGACACAAGGAGAACTGACATGCCTAGATTCGAGGGAAAGTACACCCCGCGCGGACAAGACGCGGACGTAGAGCTCGGGATCCGCTGGACGCCCGGCAGCAAGTACACCAAGATCGCCGGAACCAGGGTCCGGAACGTCTTGGGCACCGGCCGCCGACGGCGTCGATAGAGACTTCGGGCGTCAAACTCACTCCGGCCGCGTCAGGTAAACGCGGCGCAGGGGACGCATGGCCGGATAGCGGGTCTTGATCCTTTCTCCCGCAGTGACCCGACCAGCGCCCGACACCGCAACGCCCCGCCAGTCTCCGGATTGGCGGGGCGTTGTGCTGTCTCGGCGAGGCTCTGACCTGCGGCAATGCGAAGCGCAATAATATCCGGACCCCCCGGCTCTGAACTCCGCCACGGTCCAGTTCGGACGTCTCTCCCCACGTGCTGAGAATTTCCAGAAATTCAACGCCCCTCGCGCGCGTGCGCGACCCCCGGTAGGGCTCAGAGAGAGACCGGAGGGAACCGGCGGAGTCTCCGCAGGTGGTGGGGGTCCGGATAAAACGCCCGCCTATTCGCTGCAGGTGAGCGAGTTCTGAGCCCGCTGCATGAGCGTGACGGCCGTGACCCCGAGGGCGCCGGCGATCGCCTCGAGCTGGTCGAGCTCGACGTCCCTCTCAGCGCCCTCAATCGTGGCAATGGTCGCGCCGCTCAGGCCTGAGCGCCGAATCAGATCGGCGTGTGACATGCGTTTCCGCCCGCGCTCGGCTCGGATCTCGTCGGCGATCGCACGGCGAACGGCATCCATTCGGCTGCTCTTGGTGTCCACATTGCCGACCTAAGCACGGTGGCTCGCCGCTCGGACTCGATTCGGCGAGACCGACGCGCGATCGACTCGGACGAGTGCGAACACGAGAACGCCCCCGCCAGCGATCGACTGGCGGGGGCGTGCGGCTGCCTACTTGGCGATGACGCTCTTATGTGCAGGTTCGGCCGCGAAGGCGTCAACGTCCGCGATCACCGACTCGACCGTGCGCGTCGTGCTCTTGCCGCGACTGCAGAGCGTGCCCTGAAAGTCGAGGAGTTCGTCGAGGGCGACCACGAGGCCGGCCAGCACCGTCGGATCCTCGCCCCACGTCTTGCCGGCAATCTGTGCGATCCAATCGAGAACCTCGGCCGAGGTCACGCAAGAGCGCAGGTCGATCGAGTACCGATTGCCCGCGTGGGTCAGCGCGTAGTTCGCCACATCGAGCCGCCACGGCCCCCAATCGCCGGGGGGTGTGGGAGTGTTCAGGAGATCATCGAGCCCGGTCGTTGTCATGCCGCGATCATATGGGGCCGAGAGAGACTGGCTGCGCGCCACGCCCGTCGTTCTCGTTCCCCGACGGTCAAAAGTGAGGACGTAATCTTTCGGCGTCGGGAACACCGAATCCGCAGGAGGGTGATATGTCTCAGGAGTGGTCGGCGATCGAACGATCCGGGGTGCCGCGCATCGAGGACGTAAGTGCCAGTCCCGAACTAGGCGAAGGCCTGGTGAGGCTCGTAGTGAAGCTGTACCCGGACCCACCGGAGAAGTGGTCGGAGATCTTCGCCAACGAGCTCAGCACGCTCGGTGATGACGCAATGGACATTATGGGCAGCGGAATCTTGGGCGCCGACTTGCAGGGCCTCATTCGCGACAGCGACCTTGAGGACACCATTCGGAAGATCGACGAGGCCGCCGACGCCGCCAACGCCCGGTATGAAGCCGACGTTCTGCCTGAAGTGCAGCGGAAGCGCGAGGCTCGGGAGGCCGACAAGGCGTCTAAGGAGCAGCGCCAGCAAGCGCTGAACGATCGCGCGCAGGCCCTGGCGAAGCCGGACAAGTCGATTCGCGCAAGTCGCAAATGGTGACCTATAGCGCCTGAACAGCAGAGCGCCCCGCCGGTATTTGACCTGGCGGGGCGCTCGTTGTCCTGGTGGGCCTACCGGCAGTCGTCGGGCGAGGGGAGGGTCCGCTCGGTGGCAGCCTCGCGGAATGCTCGTGTAATGACTGCGAGCTGCGCCTCGGTCGCTGGCTTGCGGCGGCTCATGGTCTCCTCGAGCCATTCGGCTGCTGTCATCGGCGCCGTACGTTTCGCGTGAGTCGCGCCGCCCTGCGCCTTGACGACGTCGGCGAACAGGTCGGCGAGCGGCCGCCCCGTCGTCACTGACTGCCAGACGAGATCGGTAGCAGTGGGGCTGATGGATCCCTCGAGCAGGGTGGTGGGCGTGCTGCTGTCCATGTGTTCGTGGTGCTCTCTTCTGTGAGTGGTGCCGTTGATATGTCTCGGTTGCCCTGGTGGGCGTTACTGATTGAGCGAGGGCTGTGCAGCGAGTCACCGCACCTGCGTGGGTCGTGGGGTCCTACCGACTCCGAGCGGACACCGCATAGCGGTGCCTGTGCTACTGACCCCACCCCGGAACTTCCCACGAACCACGTCCCCGTATCGCGTCAGGCCAGCACGAATAGCCCGCCCTCGATGAGGTGCGAGCTTGTACCGGACCCTCACAAGGCCAGGCCTGACATCGATGTGAGAGCGCCCCCGCCGGTTCGGGGGATGAAGTACACCGGGCCGTCTCGGTTTGCGTCTGAGACGACGGGAGCGACGTGCAGGGGACACGGAACGTGGCGTGCAAAGCGCGGGCCGGTACGAGACCGGCCCGACTCAGCAGGTCACGGTCGGGTGAGCCTTGCCGTGATCACGTCGACGTCGTGCTCAGTCAGCACCGGCACCTCGCGGTAGCTGTGGGCGCTGAGACCGTGCTGCTCGGCGGCGTGCTCGAGCTCCCCGAGCGTGAGCCCGGCGGCGTCGATGACGTCGTCAGGATGGACGTCGAGCCTGTGAGCGGCCGTGTTGACCGAGATGAGGGCGCTCACGAGACGTACCAGCCGAGCGAGATCGCCAGGCGCAGGGCGCCGATCGTGGCGGCGTAGAGGCCGATGAGGGCGAGAACCGCGACGAAGGCGAGCAAGTACTCGAGCCTGTCGGCGGGCGTGGGTACACTTCTCTTACGGTGCATGACGGACTCGACTTCCGTTGTGGCCGAGGCCTTGGAAGAGTGTTGGCGCACTCTCCGAGGCCGTTGTCATTTAGACAGTGGAATTCTTACCCGCGTCGTCACCGGCGACAGCATCGTCACGGCGTTGACCAACATCATCGACAAAGCGCTGAACACCGCGGTGTGATGAGGTCCGCCGAGAACCTGCGCCGGTCGGAGGCGGGCGGCGTCACGGTGGAGGCGGCGATTGCGATCGTGTCGATCGTCGCGGTGGTCGTGCTGTGTGTCGGCGCGATCACCGCGGTGACGCTGCACGTCCGCTGTGTCGATTCGGCGCGCGAGGCCGCCCGGCTCGCCGCCCGCGGAGATCACGAGTCGGCGATCTCCGCGGCGGAGAGAGTGGCCCCGGGCGGCGCCGACGTGTCGGTACGGACCGAGGGGGAGTTCGTCGTCGCGACCGTGCGGGCACACAGCCCGCTTCTTCCGCTGGTGAACATCTCCGCGGAGGCGGTGGCCGCTCTCGAACCCGCGGTGCCGGGGTGGAGTGGGGGAAGTCGGTGAGGTCGGGGATCTCCGACGACCGCGGGGCCGCGACGGTGCTGGCGTGTTGTGCGCTCGCGGCCCTGGTGGTGGTCACGGCGATGTTGGTGCACGTCGGTTCGGCGGTGGCGGTGCGGCACCGCGCGCAGTCGGCCGCCGATCTGGCCGCTCTCGCCGCGGCGGTCGGTCTGGACCGCGGCACCGACGCGGCGTGCGACGCGGCGCGGGAGGTCGCGGGGCGGATGCGCACCGAGGTGGTGTCCTGTGAGGTCGACGACTGGGACGTGGAGGTCGCGGTCACCGCGCCGGTGCTCGTGTCAGTGCCGGGGGTCCGGGACGCCCGGGCGGTGGCGAGGGCGGGCCCCGCGGAGTGACGTCGACGGGGGAGCGGCACTGGTGACGCCCATCGCTCCAGCGTGCGCGGGGTTTCCCGGATTATGACCAGATCGGTAATAATCCCCGGCCGGAGAAGTATTGGACGGCATGGATCCTGTGATGCGAGTCTCACTGAAACGAGTTGGTTTCCATCCACACCACTCCCCTTGGCGAGAGAGGGCACTACATGACCACGGCACCACCGAAGCGGACCGAGGCCGAGACGAAAGCACGGAGAGCGGGCATCGCCTCGTTCATCGGCACCACGATCGAGTGGTACGACTTCTACATCTACGGCACCGCGTCCGCCCTGGTCTTCGGTCAGGTGTTCTTCTCCGACACCCTGCCGGCGGGCATGGGCACCCTGCTCGCGTTCGTCACGCTGTGGGCCGGGTTCCTGGCCCGACCGATCGGCGGCATCGTCTTCGGGCATCTCGGCGACAAGATCGGCCGGAAGACCACCCTGGTCATCACGCTCGTGATGATGGGGACCGCCACGGTCGGGATCGGTCTCCTGCCGTCCTACGCGCAGATCGGAGTGTGGGCGCCGGTCGCACTGGTGTTCCTTCGTGTCGTTCAGGGCGTGGCCGTGGGTGGCGAGTGGGGCGGTGCCGTGCTGATCGCCAGTGAGAACGCACCCAAGGGCAAGGGAATTCTGTACTCCGCGTTCGCGCAGCAGGGTTCGCCGGCCGGGAACCTCCTGGCCACGATGGCGTTCTTCCTGCTCTCCGCGATGCCCACCCCGGAATTCGTGCTGTACGGCTGGCGAATCCCGTTCCTGATCTCCGCGGTCCTGGTGATCGTCGGCATGATCATCCGCCTCAAGCTCGAAGAGTCGGACGCCATGAAGACCGTGCTGAAGCGCAAGAAGACCGTCGCACTCCCGATCGGTGAGGTGTTGCGCAAGCATTGGGTCCTCGTCCTGCTCGGTGCGGGCGCGCTGCCCCTGGCGCAGGTGACGTACTTCAAGAACACCTTTGCGTTGTCGTGGGCCACCAGCGAACTCGGCTACGACCGTGGCACGTTCCTCGGTGCCATCGCGATCGCCCTCGTGGTGCAGTTCATCGTGCAGCCGTTCGGCGCCGTCCTGGTGTCCCGGATCGACATGCGGAAAGCCATGTGCATCATGGTGATTCCCGAGTTCGTCCTCATGCCCGCGATGTTCTTCGCGATCCGGACCGAGAACTTCGCCGTCGCCGTGGTCGCGATGTGCCTCGCGACCATTCCGCACTCGATGTTCTACGGCGCCATCGCCGGTGTGCTCGCGCGTGCCTTCCCCGCCAACATCCGCTACACCGGCTTGTCGGCGGCTTACCAGCTGTGTTCGCTGATCGTCGGCGGCGGCACACCGGTGCTGGCGCAGTGGATGCTCAACTCGTCCGGCAACATCGTCGGTGTCGCCGTCGTGTCGGCCGGCTACGCCGCCGTGTCCCTGGTCTGCACGCTCCTGCTCCTGAACCGGACCGGATTCGACGCGCGACGGTTGTCGACGGCGGAGCAATCCGACGCCGACGAACTGCAACTCGACGTCGAGGACGACGACGCCGACGGCACTCCGAGCGCAGGGCAGGCGCATGCGACAGCCCACTCCTGACCGCGCAATGTCATTCCGGAGTGGGCAGTCATTCCGGAGTCGGCAACGCCTCCTCGGACAGCCTGAGGACTTCCCGCAGCGCGGCGCTGTCGTCGTCCGCACGCCACGCGATCCGCAACTGCAGGGTGCTGGGACCTCCAACCAGCGGGAGGAACACGACATCCGGGTTGTTGACGTTCTCGACGACGGAGGAGACGGTCAACGCGCAGCCGACCTCCGCGGACACCAACGCCATCAACGACATCGAGTCCGGCGCACTCTGCACGATCCGGGGCGTGAAACCGGCTTCGTGGGCGGCCCTCTGCAGGGAGTCGCGCAGCGCGGATCCGGGATCGGCGGGCAGCGCCACCCAGGGCTCGGTCGCGAGCTCCTCGATCCGGACGCCGTCCCTGCCCGCGAGCGGGTGGTCGACGGTCATGGCCACCACGAAGTCCTCGTTGAGGATGACGCGGGACGCGATGCCGGGTGGGGTGAAGATCCACCGGCCCAGGCCGATATCGAGGGTTCCGTCGAGAAGTTTGTTCAGTGCCTCGCTCGCGAAAGCGGAACTGTTCAAAACGAATTCGATTCCCGGATGAGTGTGCCGGACGAGTTTCGCCCACCGTCCGATGAGCAGATGGGACGAGACGCCGGAGAAGCCGATGCGCACCCGGCCGACCTGGCCGCGCCCGGCTGCGGCGACGGCGATCTCCGCGAGCCGGCAGGCGTCCAGGATCTCGCGCGCCGGGCCGAGCAGTGCCTCGCCGGCGGCGGTGAGACGGACGTTCCGGGTGTTCCGGTCGAACAGGGTTGCCCCGAGCTGCTTCTCCAGCTGCCGAATGGTTCTGCTCAGCGGCGGCTGAGCCGAGTGCAGGCGCTGTGCGGCCCGGCCGAAGTGCAACTCCTCGGCGACCGCGAGAAAGGCAGTGATCTGAGAAATCTCCACGACAGAACTATTGCAGTTCGAGCAAGAAATCTGCCAACACTATTGAGCGCGACGGCGGTAATCCGGTCGGGAGGGTCCCGAGGCGACGTCCGGCCGGTCCGGAGAAGGGCATGGCAATGAACAAAGTGATCAGCATGGCGGAGGCCATCGAGACGTACGTCGACGACGGCATGACCGTGTGTCTCGAGGGCTTCTCGCATCTCATCTCGTTCGCGGCCGCGCACGAGATCATCCGTCAGAAACGGCAGAACCTCACGCTGTGCCGGATGACGCCGGACATCGTGTCGGATCAACTCGTGGCCGCCGGCTGCGTCACCACGCTGGTGGCGTCGTTTTTCGCGAGCGGCTCGGCCGGGTCCCTGCACGAGTTGCGACGCCGCATCGAGCGCCACGATCCTGCGCCGCTCGAGGTCGAGGAGTACAGCCACTACGGAATGGTCTGCCGCTATCAGGCCGGCGCCGCCGGTCTGCCGTTCTTTCCGCTGCGGTCCTACGCCGGAAGCGACCTTCCGCGGCTCAATCCCCGAATTCGCCTGGTCGACGACCCGTACGGGGAGGGCACCGTCTACGTGGTGCCGCCGCTGAACCCGGACGTCACCATCGTTCACGCGCAGCGTGCCGACCGTCACGGCAATGTGCAGATCTGGGGGATCTCCGGGGTCCAGCAGGAGTCGGTCTACGCCGCGAGGAAGGCGATCGTGGTCGTCGAGGAGATCGTCGACGACGACGTCGTCCGATCCGACCCCAGCCGCACGTTGATCCCCTCCCACGCCGTCGACGCCGTCGTCGTCTGTCCGCGCGGGGCGCATCCATCCTACGTGCAGGGCTATTACGACCGGGACTGCGCGTTCTACCGGCGCTGGACCGCGATCAGCAAGGACTCGGGACTGCTGCAGGCGTGGCTGAAGGAGTGGGTCCACGGCACCGCGAATCACGAGGAGTACCTGGACAAACTCGGCGGCGACTACTGGGACGACCTCGCCGTCGCGCCTCGATTGTCCGAACCGGTCGACTACGGGAGCAGAAAATGACCACAGCACGAGTCGGAGAGATCTCGGCGACCGAGGTCATCGTGTCCGTCGCCGCCCGCGCACTCGCAGGCAAGAGGCGTGTCTTCGCCGGCGTCGGCCTGCCGACGCTCGCCGTCGACCTGGCCAAGCGGACCAGCAACCCGGACGTCGAACTGATCTACGAATCGGGTGTGTGCGGCGCCCATCCCAGCGCGATGGCCGAGGGCATCGCCGACTCGGTGGTCGTGTCGGGCGCGGAGTCGGTGGTGTCGATGTCGGCGTTGTTCGGGTACGTGCTGCAGGGCGGCAACGTCGACGTCGGGTTTCTCGGCGCCGCCCAGATCGATAGGTACGGCAGCCTCAATACCAGCATCATCGGCGACTGGGACAAGCCGACGGTCCGATTGCCCGGTGCCGGTGGTGCCGCGGAAATCATGCCCAACGCCGGCGAGATCTTCGTGGTCATGCGGCGACACGATCCGAGCGCCTTCCCCGCGGAACTCGACTTCTGCACGTCGCCGAGCCCGGTCCGGGCCCGGGGGGCGGGCGACGGGATCACTCCTCGCGGCCGCGGGGTGACGAAGGTGTTCACGAACCTCGGTGTGCTGTCGCGGCAGGGCCCGTTCGACGAACTCGAGTTGGTCAGCGTGCACGAGGGGGTCACCGTCGACGACGTGCGGGCGCAGACCGGCTGGGAGTTGAAGGTCGCCGACGATCTCACGGTCACCGCGCCGCCGACCGGCGAGGAGATTCACCTGCTCCGCGATGTGATCGACACGGTGCGGTTGTATCTGCGCTGACCGGAAGGCGGTATCTCAGCCGAGCGAGTCCAGCACCGCGGAGAGGACCCGGATCGCCCCGTCCTTGTCCAGGGGATCGTTGCCGTTTCCGCACTTCGGCGAGTACACGCAGGACGGGCACCCGGACGTGCATTCGCACGAGCGGATCGCTTCGCGGGTCGCGCCGAGCCAGCGGGTGAGTTCGGCGTGCCCCCGGTCGGCGAATCCGGCGCCACCGGCGTGACCGTCGTAGACGAACACGGTGGGAAGTCCGGTGTCGGCGTGCAACGCCGTGGAGACGCCGCCGATGTCGCCTCGATCGCACACCGCGACGAGGGGCAGGAGCCCGATCGCCGCATGTTCCGCGGCGTGGAGTGCCCCGGGCACGCGTTCCGCCGGAACACCCGCCTGCAGCAGAAGTTCCGGGGTGACCGTGTACATCACCGCGCGGGTGGGGAGGGTGTGCTTCGGCATGTCCAGTTCGACGGCGTCGAGGATCTCGCCGGACGACAGTCGCCGCAGGTACCCGATCACCTGATGGGTCACCTCGACCTCGACGAGCGCGACCTCGACGTCGCCGAACTGCTTCTGCTCGAGCACCGAGGTGACGGTGATCTCGGTGGTTTCGCGGGCCGACGTCGTCCAGTCGGGGTCCTCGGCGTGGACGAGGGCGAGGCCCTGGTCGAGGTCGAGTTCGTCGACGACGTACGACTCACCCTGATGGATGTGGACGGCACCGGGGTGCGCTGTGGCGGGAGCGCGGCCGGTGTCGACGGTCCCGAGCATGCGTCCGGATTCCGACACGACAATCGCAACCTGGGTTCCGATTCCACCCCGGATATCCACTGCGCCATGAGGATTTGTGCCGGCGGTGACGAACCAGCCGTGTGCGCGCCGTCGGATCAGGCCCTGCTCCGACAGCTTCGCGAGCACGTCGAGCGCCCCGAACGCTTCGGCCTCCGCGTCGGACAGTGGTAGTTCCATTGCCGCGCAGAGCAACTGCGGGCCGAGGACGTACGGATTGCTCGGGTCGGTGACGGTGGCCTCGACGGGCTTGTCGAGCAGCGCGGACGGATGATGGACGAGGTACGTGTCGAGCGGGTCGTCCCGCGCGACCAGCACGACGAGCGAGCCTTCGCCGCGCCGGCCGGACCGGCCGCCCTGCTGCCAGAACGACGCCACCGTCCCGGGGAACCCGGCGACCACGACGGCGTCGAGGCCGGCGATGTCGACGCCCAGTTCCAGCGCATTCGTCGTCGCCGCCCCCAGCAGGGTGCCGTCGGCGAGGGCCGTCTCGAGTTCACGCCGGTCCTCGGCCAGGTAACCGGCCCGATAGGACGCGACGCGCGACGCGAGTTCGGGATCGATCTCCCCGAGTAGGCGTTTGGTCGCCATCGCGGTCAGCTCGGCGCCCCGGCGGGAGCGCACGAAGGTCAGCGTGCGGGCGCCTTCGACCATCAGATCGGCCATGATGCGGGCGGCCTCGGACCCGGCGGGCCGCCTGACGGGGCTCCCGTTCTCCCCGGTGACCTCCCGCATGAGCGGGGGTTCCCACAGTGCGACGGTCCGGGGACCGTGCGGCGAACCGTCTTCCACGATCTCGGCGCAGGGTGCCCCGATCAGCCTCGACGCGGCCGCCCCGGGATCGGCTGTGGTGGCGGACGCGAGGATGAAGACGGGGTCGGCGCCGTACCGCGCCGCGATGCGCCGCAGCCGCCGCAGCACGAGCGCGACGTTCGAACCGAAGACACCACGGTAGGAGTGGCATTCGTCGATCACCACGTACGCCAGATTGCGGAAGAAGTGCGCCCATCGCTGATGGGTGCGGAGAAGCGACAGGTGCAGCATGTCGGGGTTCGTGAAGAGCCACCGCGAGTTCTCCCGGGCCCAGTGCCGCACCTCGAGTGGGGTGTCGCCGTCGAACGCACACGGGTACGCACCGTGCAGGTCGTCCCCGGTGTCCAGGACCTCGGAGTCGATGAGTGCCGTCACCGCCCGGAGCTGGTCCGCTCCCAGCGCCTTGGTCGGCGAGAGGTAGAGCGCGGTCGCCCGCGGATCCGTTGCCAGAGTGGTGAGTACCGGAAGCTGGTAGGCGAGGGATTTACCCGAAGCGGTGCCGGTGGATACCACGACGTTGGTCTTGTGATGCGCCAGGTCGGCGGCAGCGGCCTGATGAGTCCAGGGACGGGCGATCCCGTTCTCCTGCATGGCCCGGACGACGCTGGGGTGCGCCCAGGCCGGCCATTCCGACAGCTGGGAAGTCCGGGCGGGCATTTCTGCGGCGAAAGTGAGCGGGTTTTCGTCCCGGGGAACACCCTCGAGGACTCGGTTCAGCAGTGTTCGGCCGTATGTTTCGCCCGTATTTCCACTGTCGTCACGGGGTGAAAACGGTGTGCTCACTGAAGTCTCCGGGCTGTCGTAGGGACGGGCGAGTAGCTTCCACACCGCCACGACCTGCGCATTTGATGATAACGAGTGCCCCTTCGGGCCTGTCGTCCGGGGTATCGCGGCGCCGTCGCTAATGCCCAGTTCCGTGACTGTTCGCTACAAGATCAACTTTTTGTGTGAATTGTTCGGATTTCGACTGTTGCGTTCCCGGAGTTCATGGTTGACTACAACTGGTCGCAGCTTCTGTGTTCGTAGGCTTGAAAGAGTGAACGTTCGCAGGATCGATGTTGCGAACGCGGTGCTCTGCTTTTCCTGAGGGGGAAATCTAGAAGTACAGCGGTCGGAACCGGCCCGGCGGACTGTATGTGCTGTCCGCCGAATCCGGTGGTTAGAAAGAGAAGGAAAAGCATGGCACAGGGCACTGTGAAGTGGTTCAACGCGGAAAAGGGCTTCGGCTTCATCGCTCCCGAAGACGGCTCCGCTGACGTCTTCGTTCACTACTCCGAGATCCAGGGCAGCGGCTTCCGCACCCTCGAGGAGAACCAGCGCGTGGAGTTCGAGGTCGGCCAGGGCACCAAGGGTCCCCAGGCAACCGGCGTTCGCGCAGTCTGATTCTGCCGTTCACGTTCGTGAACACGTAAATGAGATAGGCGGGGTCCTCGTGGCCGCGTCTGATTCGTCCCCCATCGCCTGAGGCGGTGGGGGACGAGTCGTTTTCACGGCAACGGTGCCGTGGCAAAAGGGGGTACTTCAGTGAGCCAGCTCTCCTTCTTCTCCGCGGAGGCGATGCCGCCGGCAGTGACCGATCTGTGCGGCCTTCTCGCGGCGACGGGCCAGGTGGTCACGTCCGGCGGGCGGGCGCGCATCTCCATCGTGGTCGACGCGCAGTGGCGGGCGGAGGCGATCGCGGAGCTGATCGCGCAGGCCGGACTCGAGGTCGAGATCACGCGCAGCGACGAAGGCAGCCCCCTGGTCCGCACCGCGTCCGTCGTCGACCTGCGGCCTCTCGCGGACCAGTGGACGAGGGGAGCGGTCAAGGCGGTGCCCTCCGGCTGGGTGCCGTCGGGGCGTCAGCTGAGGGTGTGGGCGCTGGCGTCGGGCAGGGGTGAAGCGGAGGGCGAACGGTTCGTCCTCGGACTCGATCCGCACGCCCCGGATACCCACGCGCCGTTGGCGCAGGCGTTGATGCGGGCGGGCATCGCGCCGACGCTGATCGGCACCCGTGGGTCCGGTCCGGGGCTCCGGATCTCGGGTCGGCGTAGGCTCGGCAGACTCGTCGAGAGCATCGGCGAGGCTCCCGGAAATGTGGACGACCGTACCGGTTGGCCTCACGTGTAGAGCCGTGTAGACGGTACTGATCTGCGAGGATGGGTTCCGGGTATGTCACTCTAGTAATAGGCGAACCGGGTATAAAAGGGTTTGTCTGCACAACTGTCGAGTGGCAGCGATCGACTTCAGGAAGGCTCGGGCTTCACGTGGCTAAAGGGGACAACGGCAGTGCACAGGGTGCGGCGGGAGCGTCCGGCCAGCCTCGCCGCCTCGTGATCGTCGAGTCGCCGACCAAGGCCCGCAAGATCGCCCCGTACCTCGGGAAGAACTATGTCGTCGAGGCGTCGGTCGGCCACATCCGCGACCTTCCGCGAGGAGCAGCCGACGTCCCGGCCAAGTACAAGGGTGAGTCGTGGGCGCGGCTCGGCGTCAACGTCGACCAGGATTTCGAACCCCTCTACGTGGTCAGCCCGGAGAAGAAGTCCAAGGTCACGGAGCTGAAGGGCCTCCTCAAGGACGCCGACGAACTCTTCCTCGCCACCGACCCCGACCGCGAGGGCGAAGCGATCGCGTGGCACCTCCTCGAGACGCTCAAGCCGAAGATCCCGGTTCGCCGGATGGTCTTCCACGAGATCACCGAGCCGGCCATCCGCGCGGCGGCCGAGGACACCCGCGAGCTCGACAACGACCTGGTCGACGCGCAGGAGACCCGCCGCATCCTCGACCGTCTGTACGGCTACGAGGTCAGCCCCGTGCTGTGGAAGAAGGTCATGCCGCGGCTGTCGGCAGGCCGCGTGCAGTCCGTCGCGACCCGCGTCATCGTGCAGCGGGAACGCGAGCGGATGGCGTTCCGCTCGGCCTCCTACTGGGACATCTCCGCCACTCTCGACGCCGGCGCGGACGCCAGCCCCCGCAGTTTCGGGGCGCGCCTGGTGACCGTCGACGGGTCCCGGGTGGCCTCCGGCCGCGACTTCGGTTCGGACGGACAGCTGAAGACGAGCACCGTCACGGTTCTGGACGAGGCGCGGGCGCAGCGCCTGGCCGAGTCCCTCGCGGGTGTCGATCTCACCGTCTCCTCCGCGGAGAGCAAGCCGTACACCCGCAAGCCCTACGCACCGTTCATGACGTCGACGCTGCAGCAGGAGGCGGGCCGCAAGCTGCGGTTCACGTCCGAGCGGACCATGCGCATCGCGCAGCGGCTGTACGAGAACGGCTACATCACCTACATGCGTACCGACTCGACGACGCTGTCGTCGTCGGCGATCGCTGCCGCCCGGGCGCAGGCCACCGAGTTGTACGGGGCCGAGTACGTGCACGACACTCCGCGGCAGTACACCCGCAAGGTCAAGAACGCGCAGGAGGCGCACGAGGCGATCCGCCCCGCCGGCGACGTGTTCCAGACCCCCGGTCAGCTGCATTCGCGCCTCGACACCGACGAGTTCCGTCTGTACGAGCTGATCTGGCAGCGCACCGTCGCGTCGCAGATGGCCGACGCGCGGGGCACGACGCTGACGCTGCGGATCACCGGAACCGCGGGCACCGGCGAGGAGTGCACCTTCTCGTCGTCGGGCCGCACCATCACGTTCGCCGGCTTCCTGAAGGCCTACGTGGAGAGCGTCGACGAGGAGGCCGGTGGCCAGTCCGACGACGCCGAGTCCCGTCTGCCGGTGCTCGTCGAGGGCCAGGCGGTCACCGCCACCAAACTCGACCCCGACGGCCACACCACCAACCCGCCCGCCCGGTACACCGAGGCGAGCCTGATCAAGACCCTCGAAGAGCTGGGCATCGGCCGCCCGTCCACGTATTCGTCGATCATCAAGACCATCCTCGATCGCGGATACGTCTACAAGCGCGGCAGCGCGCTGGTCCCGTCCTGGGTGGCGTTCGCCGTCATCGGCCTTCTCGAGATGCACTTCGGACGGTTGGTCGACTTCGACTTCACCGCCGGCATGGAGGACGACCTCGATGCGATCGCCGGTGGTCGCGAACAGCGCGGCAACTGGCTCAGCAGCTTCTACTTCGGCGGCGATCACGGAGCCGAGGGTTCGGTGGCCCGTGAGGGCGGCCTGAAGAAGATGGTCGGCGTCAACCTCGAGGAGATCGACGCCCGCGAGGTCAACTCGATCCGGCTCTTCGACGACGCCGAGGGGCGGGAAGTGCACGTCCGCGTCGGACGGTTCGGTCCGTACCTCGAACGGATGGTCCAGAACCCGGACGACCCCGAGGGCGACCTCGTCTCCCAGCGCGCCAACCTGCCCGACGACCTTCCGCCGGACGAGCTGACACCGGAGTACGCGGAGAAGCTGTTCTCGACGCCGCAGGAGGGTCGCAAGCTGGGCGTCGACCCGCTGACCGGGCACGAGATCGTCGCGAAGGAGGGCCGCTTCGGCCCGTACGTCACCGAGATCCTGCCCGAGCCGGAACCCGAGCCCGAGCCGGCCGTGGTGCCGGTGCCCGACGAATCGGCCGACGGGACGACCAAGACGAAGACCGCTGCCGCCAAGAAGGCACCCGCGAAGAAGGCGGCGAAGAAGGCCACCGGCCCGAAGCCGCGGACCGGCTCGCTGCTCAAGTCCATGGACCTGGCGACGGTGACCCTCGACGACGCCCTCAAGCTGCTGTCGCTGCCGCGTGTGGTGGGTGTCGATCCGGAGTCGAAGGAGGAGATCACCGCGCAGAACGGCCGCTACGGCCCGTACCTGAAGAAGGGCACGGACTCGCGGTCCCTCGCCAACGAGGACCAGATGTTCACGGTGACCCTCGACGAGGCGCTGAAGATCTACGCGGAACCGAAACGTCGCGGACGTCAGGCCGCCGCCACCCCGCCGCTGCGTGAGCTGGGCGTCGACTCGGTCAGCGAGAAGCCGATGGTGATCAAGGACGGCCGGTTCGGACCGTACGTCACGGACGGTGAAACCAACGCCAGCCTCCGCAAGGGCGACGAGGTGGAGTCCATCACCGACGCTCGCGCTTCGGAACTGCTCGCGGATCGGCGTGCCCGCGGCCCCGTCAAGAAGAAGGCCGCTGCGAAGAAGGCGCCCGCCAAGAAGGTTGCGAAGAAGACCGCCGCCAAGAAGGCACCCGCCAAGAAGGCCGCCTCGAAGAAGGCCGCGGACAAGAAGGCGTGAGCCGGTACCGCGGGCCGGTAGGGATGTCGCACGTGCCGGTTAGGCTGGCGCGGTGACGGTATTCGACCGGTTGGTGGGCCAGGAGGACGTCGAGTCCGAGCTGACGGCCGCGGCGACCGCCGCCCGTCGTGGAGTCGGCGAGATGGGCTCCTCGATGACGCACTCGTGGCTGTTCACCGGTCCGCCGGGCTCGGGTAGGTCGGTGGCGGCGCAGTGTTTCGCCGCCGCCCTGCAGTGCACGAGCGACGGCACACCCGGCTGCGGCGTCTGCCACGCCTGCACCACCGCGATGGCCGGCACCCACGGCGACGTCCGGCAGGTCGTCCCCGAGGGCCTGAGCATTAGCGTCAAGGAGATGCGCGCCATCGTGCAGACCGCCGCCCGCCGTCCCAGTACCGGGCGCTGGCAGATCGTGGTCGTCGAGGACGCGGACCGGCTCACCGAGGGTGCGGCCAACGCGCTCCTGAAAGTGGTGGAGGAGCCACCGGATCGCACCGTGTTCCTGCTGTGCGCGCCGTCCGTCGACCCGCAGGACATCTCCGTGACGCTGCGGTCGCGCTGCCGACACATCCATCTCGTGACGCCGTCCGCCAACTCCATCGCCAAGGTCCTGCGCGAGCGGGACGGCCTGGCCCCCGCAGACGCGCAATTGGCGGCCTCGATCAGCGGCGGCCACGTCGGGCGCGCCCGACGTCTCGCGACGGATCTGAACGCCAAGGTGCGTCGGAAGGATGCGCTCGATCTGGCGGTCGCGGCGCTGCGACCGGCCACCGCGTTCGCCGCTGCGGAAGAACTGGTGCGTTCCGCCGACGCGGAGGCGAAGGAGATGAGTGCCGCTCGGGACGAGCAGGAGACCGAAGAGTTGCGCACCGCGCTGGGCGCGGGCGGTACCGGTAAGGGTGCGGCCGGAGCACTCCGCGGCTCGGCAGGCGTGCTGAAGGATCTCGAGAAGCGCCAGAAGTCCCGGGCCACCCGCACGGGCCGCGACGCACTCGACCGCGCACTGATCGATCTGGCCGGTCTCTACCGCGACGCGCTCGCCGTCGCGTGGAAGTCGAACGCCGCCGCGAACCACCCGGACATGGCCGATCGAGCCGCCGACCTCGCGTCTCGAACAACCCCGGAAGGCCTTCTGAAGTGCATCGAAGCCGTCCTGGAGTGCCGCGAGGCGATCACCGTCAACGTCAAACCGCAGTGGGCTGTCGACGCCATGGTGGCCAGTCTCGGCGACGCGTTCAGGGAGCCGTTTTCGCATACTCGGGGTTGAGGCGCTAGACTCGCCACCGCCGAAAGGCACCGCTGCCTTAGCTCAGTCGGTAGAGCATTTCACTCGTAATGAAAAGGTCGAGAGTTCGATTCTCTCAGGCAGCTCAGCGGTCCTCTGGCCCTTCCCGATCAGTCGGGAAGGGCCAGAGTCGTCTCCGGGGTCCGATCCACCGCAGACCGGAAGAATCGGGAAGACTGGACGGGTGGACACCCAGAGTGGAACTCCGGCGACGCGGGCGGGCGGTCTGCGCGCACTCGGAGCACCCGCCGCTGTCGCCGCCGGCGCCGTGGTCGCGACCGCCATCCTCCACTTCCGGGATCCGCATCAACCGGGTTCGTACGGTTTCTGTCCCGTCTACGCACTGACCGGGTGGTGGTGCCCGGCCTGTGGAGGGCTGCGGGCGGTGCACGACCTGACCAACCTCGACCTCGGCGCGGCCGTCGCCGGCAATGTTCTGATCGTCCCGTTCATCGCGGTCATGGTTTTCGCCTGGATCGGATGGGCACGTCACCGCTGGCAAGGACGACGCGACCGCGTCTTCGTGGTGGGACCGCGAGTAACAGTGGGTGTGCTCATTGTCCTCGCGGCGTTTACCGTCACCAGGAACACATCTTGGGGAAGCTGGCTCGCGCCGGCCTGACACCTGGTCGCCGCGGGCACGAAACAGAGAGTCGGTTCACAGATGGCAATGCAGGTCTTTTCGTTGATCGCGATCCTGGGCGCGCTGATCGTCCTCATTCCGACCGCGCTGCGAGTCTTCGGCAAGAGCGACAACGTGAAGGCGCCGGACGAGACCGAGGAGTGAGCGTGTTGCACTCTCGACAACCCATCGCCGCACGACCATGATTTCGATATGAGCGATTCGCTGAAGGACCGGGTGCGCGAGAAGCTGTTGCGTCAGCTGGCCGAGGACGGGGGGCACCCAGTCCAGGAGGCGGAGGGGGACGACCCACGATTGGTCTCCATCGACTCCGACCTCGCGACGTTGGAACAGGCATCGGAGGGAGATCTGGTGATCGAGGAGCTGGCTGCCAAGTACTGGGTGCCCTGAATCGGCCGAATAGCAGCGTTGACCTGGCGATTTGGTGTTCGCGTTTCCCTTCGCGTAACCTATTCCAGGTCAGAGCGACACGGACACCGACCCCGGCCGGAAGGCGGGGGACACGAGGTTGGACGCAGGCGCCTGGTAAATCGGAAGTTCACCGCCGTGTATGGTGGTGCTTCCATCCCGGTTTGATCTTGATCAGCGTCACGGCTTGCGCCGGTGAGGCTGGTAGGATAAGATGGAACGGTTGCCCCGGAGAGGCCGAAGTTGATACTTCGGCAGTGATGGTGTGCGCGTGTTCTTTGAGAACTCAACAGTGTGTCGATGAATGTCAG